>JAVLCL010000155.1:0-6537 GCA_031580825.1 Halothece sp. Uz-M2-17 | reverse complement strand
ACCCAAGTCCTGTTCCGCCCGTTGTCCGTTGCAAAGCCCCTTCTTCTTGATAGAAACGGTCGAAGACAGTTTCTAAGCGGGAGGGTTCAATTCCTCTTCCAGTATCGGCAATAGTGACTTTGACTTGCTGTTGGTTTTCGGGTTCTGCGGAGAGGATAATTTTTCCAGTGTTGTCGGTAAACTTACAAGCATTATCTAACAGTTTCGCTAACACTTCCACTAACCACTCTCCATCCACATAAGTGAGAGGAAGGTCTGTTTTCGCCTGATTTTCAATTTCGGGTAAGGGGGTTTCGGTATTTTTTCCGCGAATATTACTGAGGGATAACTCAATACATTCTTCTACAGACATTGGTTCTGGATTCCACTCAATGCGCCCACTCTCTAAACGGGAAAGCGTGAGAAAATCTTGCACCAGACGACGCATCCGTTCCGCATCATTGAGGGCGGTGGATAACATCACTTGTCGCAGTTCTTCCGACATATCGGGTTCACTGACGAGGCTTTCTAAGCAGACTTGAATGGTGGAAAGGGGGGTGCGCAGTTCGTGTCCCGTGATGGCGACAAGGTTGGATCGCGTTTGTTCGAGGGCTTCCAGTTGTTCGTTGAGGGTTTCGAGATTTGTATAGGCTTCCGCTTGGGTGAGGGCGAGTCCGATTTGGGGCGCGATCGCTTCGACGAGTTCAATGTCTTCCTCTGTCCACGCGGTTTCTCGACGATAGCAATGATGCATTTCGATCATTCCAATCACTTGTCCCTGATATAACAAGGGAATAAAGAGCCAACTATAAATTTGATGCTCGTCAACCAGTGAGGATAAGAGAGAATTATTCTGAATGGTCGGTTCTGATCCTGTGTCTTTAATATAGATGGGTGTCCCTTTTTCACGGACGTTTTGCAATAGCGGATTATTTTTGACGGGCCAAATTTCGTTTTCAACGGAGGTAATGTTATCCCGTAAAAATTCGTGTTCAATGGTTGCGCTGTTGGTATCAGGGCGACAGCGATAAACTAAACACCGACAAGCAGCAAGGGCTTCTCCTACTTCCTGAACGGTAATTTCGAGAATTTCTTGTAAGTCTAGTGATTGACGAATGGCATTGGTTAAAGACCGCAAGAGTCGTTCTTTTTCTTCTTTTTTCGCGATCGCGCTGTAAGCCCGAATTACCCGATATTGTCCCGCCTGTAAATGCGTTACCAACCGTTCCACAAACGCATCTGGATTCACCCATTCTGAGGAAGATTCGGGTTGTGGGGGATTGCTTAGATAATATTGCTGGGCTGCTTCAATTTGAGATTGCAGTTCGGGGCGATAGGATAAAATCTTTTCAAAGAGCAGAGCAGTTGCAGTTTTTGTGACTTCGGCATCAAATGTCCAGATTCCTTCAAACCGTCGCGCTGAATCTAAAGTGACCGCTTGATCGGTGTCGTGAGCCGGACATTCCCGACAAATTAAACAACTGGTAAAAGTTTTGCTAACGACAGTTAAATGCCATTCTTGGGTCAAAGCATCTTCAGAATCAAAGTTAATGGTGGTGCAAGTTTGCTCATTTTCTTGAAACGAAGTATTTCCCCCACAAAAAATATAGATGTGATCACTTTTTTGCCCTAACCGTCGATAACGATGGGCTTCTTGTCGATAAAACCGTTCCTGTTGAAAACTTGCAATCACCAGTGGGGGATCTGCGGTTGCAAAAACTTGATCCTCCATGGCGTGGGAAAGAGCAGTCAAGGAGGATTTGAAATAAATTTGGGTTCGCAAGTGCGGTAGTTGTCCCAATAACTCCGTCACTAAAGAAGTCGATCTGTGCATTAACAGGGTCGATATGGTTTCTCCATCACAATCACGCAACTTCCCACTTTGGGGAGAGCCTCTCCATCTATCCTACAAAAAAGCGGGGTCAGCAACACAACTTAAGTTATTTGTTATTGATTCTTTGTGGTTTGCTAGGGATCATTCCGTTGCCCAAAAGGATAAAAAATCACTGTTAACGGAAAATCCGAGTTTTTTGTGATCCTGATTTCATTTTATAGAATCACGGAATACTATCCAGGGGTCTTTGGCTGGTCATAATGTGTTTTATTTTACTTTTTTAGCACTTTAAATGGGATTTATCAAAATAAAATTAAATTGTGTTCAATTGCTGGCATCATTGATTATTATTAAGCCAGTAAAACAGATCATAGTTTTTATGTAATATGTTTGAGAAAGTCGTTTTGATCCTCAAGCAGGACATTTAATTAGATAATATGTTGATGTCTCCTCAAATCAACGCCACTGAAAATAGATTTCCGAAGCAAATTAAATCACTAATTTGTGCATTAAAACACCGAGATTATCACACTGAACTTCATTCTCAACGAGTGATTAATTTATCAACTAATCTCGGTTATCGTTGTGGTCTTTCTGCGGTTGAAATTGATCGGTTGCGCATTAGTGCTTATTTACATGATATTGGAAAAATTGGGATTCCAGATCGCATTTTGTTAAAACCTGGAAAACTAGATGCTGAGGAATGGAATTATATGAAAACCCATCCGGAAAAAGGTGAAGAAATTACTCAGATGTTAGATATTGAAGATTGCGATCTGATTGCTAATGTGGTGCGACAACATCATGAATATTATGATGGCTCAGGTTATCCTGATCAGCTTTCAGGAGAAAATATTTCAATTTTAGCTCGGATTATTGCTATTGCTGATGCTTATGATGCGATTACTGAAACTCGCCCCTATTCTCCAGCAAAAAGCCATCATGAAGCAATAGAAATTATTAATTTTGAACGAGGGATTAAATTTGATCCTGATGTCTTTCAGAAATTTCTGAAAATGATTGACCAAAACTAGCCAGATCTAAACTAATAGTCTGTCAAGTTAATTTTGACGAGTCGTGATTAACCGATTAAGCCCTTCCTTTCCCTTTGATCCATCAATTGAAAATTGACAAGCCACTAGATTCAAACCACTTGATAGACAAAACTTAAGGTTGCCCAACAATTAACATTTAAAGCATAAACATTATTATCGGAACCGGTTACCTCACTAGAAACTTGACTCGCCACTTGTAAATCTTCTTGTACTGCTTGCATGACTTTTAGAGGTTCAGGTAAATCAATAATTCGTTCTCCTTCCCCTTTCGATTGAGGAATTTGAGAAAGAATCTTTAGCGTTTTTGTAAAAGGCTGACTACTCCCAAGGACATAAATTTCAGATAATCCGGCTGGACCAGGAACTTGCCAATCATAGGAGGCTTCAGTTTTAGGAACGATTCGTGTTTCTCCGGGTGCGAGTTCCAAATTTTGCAAGGGTTGAATATTTTGAGAGGGATCAGTCACTGCTGAAACATCTGGGAAATAAAAGCAGAGGGGATTTGCGCCAGAATCAACTCCTAACAGCAGACAGTAAATCGCGCGATCGCTGATATTTTGTAAACGATATTGAATTTGTGTCCCCGCGTTAATTTGAGGAAACGCACCGGCTAAGGCATAAGGTAAAGACTGGGTATCAAAGAAAAATTCTTTCCCTTGGCGATAGCGAAAGGTTTCTTGACTGATGACGGGGGTTACGTCTCCTTGGGGAGAAACAGTTTCTAAAGTTGCTCGTAAGCCCAACTGGGAAGAACCATCATTAATCGTAAATCGGCATAATTTCGCTGCTAAGAGGGTTTTTAATTTCGGGACAATACGCATCACAGCGGATTTGACAGCTTCTGTTTGTGTCCCCACTGTACTGGGAATGGGCATTCCTCCGACAGAAAATAAACCATAGCCGTTTTCCACAATATTTTTTAGGGGAGGATTCCCTTGTAAGGATTGTCCTTTGCTAAATACATAATCTGCGCTACCTTCTCCCGCTGTAATCACTGTTGAAACTTCTCCCACATTAGAGAAGGCGCTGGTAGCATCAACTCGTTCAATACGACCCAAGTTGGCTTCTAAAGCAATAATTAATCCAGGATTGCGAGGGATGACCCGAATTTCTTCCTGTAATCCTTGCCCGAGGTTGATGTTATTATTCCCTTGTAAACAGCGGGCGCGGGCATTTAAACCATCATGACTGGTTAATTGAAGTTGTTGGGGTGTGTTTTTACTATATCGAGAGGGGAGGGAAAAGATAGAATTCACGCCATAATCTTTGAGGACAGATGGCGGAATTCCCACTAAACGCAACTTGACGTTATTGTCTTTTTCGACTCCAGTAATGACGGCTTCTGCACCAAATAAATCAGAAAATGCATAGTAAGGAACAATGGTTTTTCCTTGGTCTTTGCCAAAGAGACGAGGTTGTTGTTGAGGTCCGAGTAACCGTTCAATACTTTGTGCACTGCGAGTAAGAGAAATCTGAATGTTGCTTGCGGAAATGGCTTCCCAGAGGGAATGGGTCAAGGTATGAGTGAAAACTCCAGCATGAAACCCTCCCCAATCGGTTTCAGTCGCAATTTGTTGAGGACCGGTTGCAGTAATGACGATCCCCTTTAACGTTTGTGCTTGATTGATCAGGCTGTCTGAAGATAATTCTCTGTGGTTTAATTCTGCTTTTAGGGTTTCAGCCAATTCAAGGTCTTTTTCACTTAAGTTAGATGCGACAGAACGATTCAGGGAACGCACACGGAAATTCCCTTGTAGCGGTTGACCAATGGGGAGATAGCTGGTGTCGAGAACAAGGGTAACTTTATCAGTCAGCAGCGATCGCGCTAAGGTGGCTAAGGTATTTTCTAAGAGAAACTGACTGTCTCCGAACCAACGACTAGAGGTCGCACCATCACTGGGAACAAGGCAATTAATCGTTGTTGTGTTGTCCGCTTGCAAAGCAGTAGGGATTTTTGCTTTTGTCCCATAACCACTGAAGTGAAAAACCACAATATCGTCGGGTTGTGCTTGTGCTATTAAATGATCTCGAAATGCATTGATAATTTCATCGCGAGTTGCAGCGCGATCGGTAAGGGTTACGATATCTTCGGGTTGAAAGCCAAAGCGATAGCGTAAAAGTTCCTGTTGTTGTTCAACATCAGTAAGACATCCTTTGAGACCATTACCACCATACTGATTAATTCCCACAAGTAGGGCAAGTTTCCGACCGTTGGCACTGGCTAAGACTTCCGCTTGCTGTTTAATTTGATCCCTCCATACGGGAGGTAGAAATAAGTTTTCTTTTCCCCTAAGCCCCCAAACCAATGCTGTTAGTCCTGCTTGTTGTAGGAAATTACGCCGATCAATACCCATGTGACTCACTGCAACTGTGCTGATTAAACTTTAATCTGCTATTACTCTAGAAGGTTTTGGCAGAAAATCAAAGGTTGATTTGGTTGTTTGTTGTTTGTTATTTGTTCCTTGTTCTTGGGTCACTTGAAGGGAGGGGTTTTCTGGAAGGTCTTTCTTCTAATGAGACTGGGAAACGTATTCTTTTAGGGCTTGAGGTGCGCCTTGTTTTGTGATTTTACCTTGTTCTAAAATTAAGGCGCGATCGCAATAATCTAACTCTTCTAAGCGGTGTGTGACCCAAAGGGCTGTCATGCCTCGACTTTTGACGAGAGAGCGCACTTGCTGCACTAATTCCAGTTGTGTATCCGGATCTAAGAGGGCGGTGGGTTCATCTAAGAGTAAAACCGGACAATTCCGCGCGATCGCGCCGGCGATGGCAATCCGTTGTTTTTGTCCGCCACTCAGGGCATAAATCGGTCGTCGTTCCCAACCCATTAACCCCACTGCACTTAACGCTTCCTGCACGCGATCGCGCACTTGCGTCCAACTTAACTGTTCTTTCACCAAACCAAAGGCAACATCCGCCCCCACTGTTGGCATCACCAGTTGATGATCAGGATTTTGAAAAACAAAGCCTAACGGTTGTTCCACATAGCAAGTCCCACTTTGAGGCTTTAACAATCCCGATAAGATACGGAGTAACGTTGATTTTCCGCTACCATTACTCCCCAACAACATCCAAAACTCCCCTTGGGGGATCGTAAAGGAACAATCTTTGAGAACCGGTTGATCCCGTTGCCAAGCAAAATTTATCTTTTCGAGCGCGATCGCAGCGTGTGTCACAAAATTACCCTTAAAAATTCCCCCAAAAGGGGGTACAGTTACTGTCTAATTAGGATTGTTGCATAAAGAACCCAGCCGGTCGTCCCGCCGGACTACCATCTTTTTGCGATAAGATGACAGCACTGATTTGATCGCTAAAGACAGCAACTTTCTTTTCGGGATCTTTTTCACAGGTCAGTTCTACTAATTGCGGAGTGTCCGCTTTCAGTGCATCAAGAACTTCCTTATACACTTTTTGAGCATCTTCCGATTCTTTGCGTTGAACCGTAATCGGAATCGGGCTATATTTCAAAGTCAGATCAATCGAGAACATAGGTTAAAGCATAAGTTTCTTTCCCAATGTATCTTATCTAGAAACATAGAGTTGCCAATGCCATTTTTCTATTCCCCATATTCCTGTAAAAAGGCAAGAAAATCACTTAAGGCTCTTTCGGTTTGTTCGCTTGGTTGGAGTTGATGCCGTATTTGGAGAATATACCATCGATTTTGGATT
>JAVLCL010000154.1:0-7555 GCA_031580825.1 Halothece sp. Uz-M2-17 | reverse complement strand
ATTCAGGGTTAGACGCATAGCCATCAAACCAATGTTCAGCATCGTAAATTACTCGTCTCCCTTGAGATCGTAACAGCGCGATCGTATCCCGAATCATCGCACAATTTTCTTCTAAGGTCGTTTTTAAGCCTTCGGTGACGTGCAAATCCCAAGACTTGCCAAAAATGGTCACCCAGCGGGTTCCTGCTGAGAGAATCGCTTGTAACATTGGGTCATTCTCTGCGGAGTGATTGGGGCGACGAGTGGAACAAAACGCCACCACTTCCGCTTGGGAGAGGGGTTCTTCTTTCAGTTGCCAAAAAAATTGGACATCTTTCGGGTTCGCGCCGGGCCATCCCCCTTCAATAAAGGGAATCCCTAGCTGGTCTAATTTATGAGCAATTTTGAGCTTATCTTCCACAGAGAGAGAAATGCCTTCTTGTTGTGACCCATCTCTGAGGGTGGTGTCATAAATCCAGACGCGATTGTGTTCGGGGTTGAAACTCATTCTTAACTTAAAAACTTGCTTTAATATTTAGTCTGAATCAATCGTAAACAATAATCACAATTGTCAAATATTGATCTTTAATTTTACCTTAAGAAAGCCCTTAACTGTCACGCATTTCTTGCGCTGTTACTCCGGTAGCTGTATTGTTGGCATACTTTTCATACTGAGCGATATAAAATTCTCTCGGGTTCTGTATTGCCTGTACTGACTGACGCTGGGACATCTGTTCCCACCATTGTTTGAGGAAGAAACAATTTTCAGGAAGATGAACCTCTCGATAATGTTCTAAAATGCAAAAACGCTCAAACCAAGGATAAAACGTTAAATCAACTAAAGATAAGTTGTTGCCTAACCAATAATCACCATTAGCACTGAGTTTTTGGATACCTTCTGCTTCCATAAACTGTAAATGATCTTGAAATTTAGACTTCCATTTCCCTTGCTTTTCTGGATCTTGTTCCAACAGAATTTTATAAAATACTGGCACTAATTTTGTATTCGCAAAATCAATCCAAATTCTGGCTAACGCTCTTTCACTAGGAGAAGAAGGTAAAAGCGGAGGTTCGGGAAAGGCTTCTTCTAAATATTCATTGATAATTGCTGATTCCCAAATGCAATTATCCTCATGTTTGATAACAGGAACTTTACCATAAGAGGACACTTGTAAAAACCAATCGGGTTTATTATTTAAATCAATTTCGATTAGTTGAAAATCAATCCCTTTTTCCATTAGGGTTAAGCGGGTACGATGGGCAAAGGGGCAAACACTCGCACTATACAGTTCTACAGTCATTTTGAAAATTTTTCTAATGATGGTCAATCAGTTCTAATTTGATGGTAAGCTAGACGCGATCTCAGACGCACTACCAACAACGACAATGGGAACTGTTATTAGTACCGTTAACATGAAAGGAGGGGTGGGAAAAACCACCTTAACCGTTAATCTTGCCACTTGTTTAGCCAAGAACCATCAAAAACGGGTGTTAGTGGTTGATTTAGACTCACAAATTAGTGCGACCCTGAGTTTGATGCCTCCGCAAGAATTTTCTAAAGCTCGTCGCACTCGTCGCACGCTCAGTTATTTAATTGATAAAATTGTCCGTCCCAATATTCGCCGTAAGTACGATACACCGGATTTAATTTATTCCCAAATTTGCGAGATTAATGGTTTAGAATTACTCGCTGGAGATATTGAACTGTATGATGAGTATTTAGTCTCGAAAAAACTTCACGAAGAAGCTATTTCGGATTCGGATCAAGATTTTAATCAGGCTTGGGATAACTTTGAATCCACGTTAGTCCGAAAAATTATAGAACCGGTGATTGACGACTATGATTTTATTATCATGGATTGTGCCCCAGGTTATAATTTACTAACACGAAGTGGGATTGCAGCTAGTGATTTTTATTTACTCCCTGCTCGTCCAGAACCTTTATCCTTAATCGGAGTCCAACTTTTAGAAAAGCGCATTTCTCGACTCAAGAAAAATGATAAAACACAATCAGAACAATTACAAAATCTCAGTTTATTAGGGATTGTTTTTATCTTATCTAACGGGGGATTATTCGGTCGTTATTATAAGCAAGTGATGCAACGTATTGAACAAGATTTTGAGCCGAATCAGATCTTTCAACAACAAATTCCGATGGATGTGAATGTCGCGAAAGCAGTGGATATGTTTACTCCTGCCGTTTTAGCAATGCCGAATTCTGCTGGATCAAAGGCTTTTATGAAGCTAACGGAAGAAATTTTAAAAAAAATCTCTAATGCTTAATTGATTTAGGTAAGATATCTGCTGTTTTCATTTTCCCTATAGTAATAAGCCTTGAATTAATTGTAAGGTGGGCAATGCCCACCCTAACTACTACGAGGGGTAAAATCTACTTTTCATTCCTGCATCAATAAAATCTGGTGATTGTGACACTGGAATTGCCACCGGCATGATTGACTACTGCATCGACATTGAATGGAGGCATTGGATAGTTCAGGGTGTGAAGTGAACCGTTAGCCCATCCCGGTGCTGAAGCAGTTGCCCAATTATTAACGTACTGAATGATTACATCCTGTGCTCCTTGACCATATCCAGAGTTTAACAGACCGGTTTGAGCAGCTGCTGTCCAGGCAACAAACACAGCTTGGGTGGCTTCAACAGAAGGTGATGATAACGCTCGCACTTCAGTCCCATACTCAAAAGCATTAGGGTAGGCTGAAATACCTTGTAAGTTACTGCGAGACTGACGCATCATGGCTAGAATTTCAGGAGCAGAGACGAAAGCCGTAATTGGACTTTGGAGAATACCTAAGATTTGTGGGTTCCCCAACGAGCAAGTGGAATGAGCCACAATCGTGCCATTATCATTAAAGATCATGCTGTTACTCCATCCGCCTTTTCCGTCGATACCGAAAAAGGGAAAGAAACCTGCTTCAAATGCTGCCTTCACTTCTGCCTGAGAAGACATTGATACTGCTTTTTTAGAGGTTAAGGTGATATTGATCCCATTGACAACAATCAGTGAAGTTGCAACCCGTGGTAGTGTCCCATTCGTTCCAAAGAAGGTGTTCCAATCAGGAGAACCAATTTGCCATGTATCATTGTTATTATTGCTATAGCCCACTGTTAAGGCTGCAGGGACATACCAAGGCTGGTAGGTAGTGGGACCAGCAACTTTTGTTCCTTGGGAAAGAGGAACAATGGGAATGGTTGCAACGTGATCAAATTTAATCGTAATATCAAGACCAGCATCGGTTACAACTGTTGTTGTCTGTTCGTAGCTAGCATCTCCCTCGCCAAAAAAGACATCATAGAAGCCAAATGTAGCTCCTTTTGCCCAAGTTTGACTGACATCACTTGATGAAGTTTCAGAATCAAGCGTTACTGACCCGCTGGGGGCTGAAACAGCAGCGGTATCGACATCCTCGATTGATTGTGTATAGGCTTTAATTCCGGTTTGACCACCAGCAGCAAGATACGCTTCGTTAGCTTGGGCGATTGGTCCATTCATTGCTGCTGCATACTCTGAAATCACCGTACTTGCCGTACTTGGATCAGGAATATTTGCGTAAGCCCAACCACTGAAATGTTTAATGAGTCCTTGGGGTGTTGGATCTGTGGGAGGGTTAGCTACTAAATAAGTTTGCCATGCGGTGAAGTAATCACCCATGTCACGTTGAAATTGCCCAAAACTAGGATCTTTAAGCCGACTGATGAGAGTACCATACTGGGAAGAAAAGGTATTAATACCTCCAGGAGTCCAGTTATGGGTAATGGAGTACGGTGGAATCGAATCCATTAACGACCACAGTTGTTGAGAGGTTGCGCCAAGAGAGATATTACCTTGGACAATTTGGAACTGGTTACGGCTCAAATTGAGTTGAGTCGTGATTGCGTTATACCACTGCTGAGTGAGTGTTTTCATTGCTTCTTGGGCTGAAGACATTGCTCTTTCCTCCTGTAACTTTTAGATTGAGATTTGGCTAACTAATCGGGTCATCTAGGTGCTAAAAATGTTGAATAAAGAGATAATTTCTTTATTCTTAAACCTTGCAATTGATTCAGAATGAGTATTTTTTGTTTTCTTTTTCTACTAACTGAACCTTGATAGCTTTATTTATAAAATTATTCTGATTCTGGGTAAATGTAGAAAAATTGTTTAAAAGTTAGGGAGTTAAAGATTTAATTGAGATAAAAATTAAGTTTATGAACTGAGAAGATGTTGGAAAAGTTACTTTGAGCGAAAAAAAGCTCACTTAGGATAATCGGTGAAAAGCAGCATAAGTAATACTATTTCCAAGAAATCAAGTTACGGTAAACGTAGGAGCGAACGGCGATTCGCCCTGATTAGATGTAGCATGAGTAATCAGAGTTGGTATAAAGTTCCAGAACGAACTGAAGGGAAACAATCGCTGCAAACAGTAAAAGCTCTGGGACTGCAAATATTCAGATGACATACGATTTGAGTTGATTGGAGGTGCACAATGTGCTCAATTTAAAAATCACTCAATTCTCCCGTAATAGGCAATCACTTCTGTTTGAGAAGAGGCTTGAGCTTTTAACCATGCCCACATTTGATCACCAAGGGAAAAATGCCACCATTCTTCAGGATGTTGGTAAAATCCAGCAGTGGTCATAATCTCTTTTAGAAGTTCTCGTCGTTGATGATAAAGTTGGTCTAATTGCGTTGTTTCATCTTGATAAAAATTGGGGTAAGATCGCGCTGAAATTTCATCAATTTCGCCCCCAAAATCAAGAGTTTCTCCTTTTTCATTGACTAAGGTAATATCAACCGCAGCCCCAGTACTATGAGGGGGTGGTGTTTCCGGGTGATGACTCGGTTGCGCCCAAAACTGTTTGACTTGTTGGGCAATTTCTTGATCCGATAATTGCGATGATTGTTGACGCAAGGCTTGAAATGTATAGTCCACCATAAATTGCTGTACCGCTAGGGGACGATAAGCGTCGAAAATTTGAATTTTCCAACCGAAATGTTTGGTTTGTAGCTCCTTTTGGGCATACTGTAACGCTTTTAAAACACTTTTGCGCACCCAATAAGGAGAAATGTTTCCATAAGGCGCGCCTAACTTCTGATACGGGTGAGGTGTAACAAAGGCAAAATCACTTTCGGGAATGAGAACAAGGTCTTCTCCACACTCATGAATTGGAATTTGTTGATAGGGTTTGAGCATTGGCGTTTCTGTAGTCTCTCATACAACTTCACAGGGAAGTGTCGGTGACAATTTTATATAACTGTTGATGATTATGAGCGCGATCGTGCCTTGCGTAGCCAACCTCCCATTAAACCCACCTCTGTTAGTGCTCTCAAGTGTACTGTCACGTACTCAACGATAGCACTAGAAGCTGTTACGGCTGCTATCATGTCCCACTATGATATTGGGGAAGTGAGAAGCTGTCAATTTTGGTATCATGGTTTAAGTGATATTTATCGTATTGAAACGTTAAATAATTGCTATATTTTTCGCATTTCACATCACCATTGGCGATCGCGCTCAGAAATTCAATTTGAACTCGAATTTCTCACCTTTCTCCGCCATCATCAGCTTCCTGTTGCTTCTCCTCTTCCAACAGACACAGGAGAACTCTGTTTAGAAATCATCGCCCCAGAAGGGGAACGATACGGGACACTATTTGAATATGCAGAAGGTTCGGTTCCTGTTGGTGATTTGGACTGTACCCAAAGCCATCGTTTAGGGGAAACAGTAGCCAAACTCCATCAAGCCAGCTATCACTTTTCTCCCCTTAGCCAACGGTCTGCTTTGACCTCAGAATTGATGATTGATCCCTCTGTCGGGTTGATTGCGTCTTTTTTAGAAAACCGTCCTTGGGATCTAGAAACTCTCAGCGCGATCGCGCAACGAACGAAAGCGCAACTGCAAAATTTACCCCAAACTGCACCCTTCTGGACAGTTTGTTGGGGAGATCCTCATAGTGGAAACGTCCATTTTACCGATAACAATCAACTGACACTCTTCGATTTTGACCAGTGTGGCTATAGCTGGCGGGCGTTTGATCTGGCTAAATTTCGACAAGTCTCGATGCAAGCCGGATGCAGTCCTAAAATCCGACAAGCCTTCCTTCATGGTTATCAAAATATTGCTGCACTGACTCCACTAGAACATGATTGTTTACCCGCACTAACAACTGCAGCCTATCTTTGGGCTTGGGGGATTCATTTAAATCGGGCGATGTCTTTTGAATACAGTCGCCTCGATGAGCGTTATTTTACCCGTCGCTTAGAACATTTAAAGCAGTTACACACTGATCATGGTGGAATGTTTTGAATCGTTGTTAGTTATTGGTCATTCCTTCTTCCTGATGACTGGTCGCTGTTAATTGTTTATTGCTATACCTGAAGGGTAAGGTATTGTGAGAAAACTTATATGCTTAAAAAAGCTCTCATTGGCATCATTCGCCTTTATCGGGCTTTGATTTCTCCGCTTTTTCCACCGAGTTGTCGCTTTCAACCCACTTGTTCCCAATATGCCATCGAAGCCGTAGAACGATTTGGTATTATTCAGGGAATAGGGTTAGCCATTAAACGAATTTTACGTTGTCATCCTCTCCATCCTGGAGGTTATGATCCAGTTCCTCCCCTTAAGGAAGTTGCTAACAACCAAGAACAAATAACAAACAACAAATAACAACATTAATGTCAATCATCGTTGTTGAAAACCTCAGTAAAATTTATCCCGTTGCCATAAAAGAACCAGGTTTAAAAGGCGCATGGAATCACTTTTTCAAGCGCAATTATCGCTATGTTAATGCCGTCAAAGATGTCACCTTTTATGTTGAACCGGGAGAAATTGTTGGTTTTCTGGGAGCAAATGGGGCGGGAAAAACAACAACTCTAAAAATGCTCACTGGGTTAATTTATCCCTCTCAAGGGCGAGTGCGGGTTGCGGGATATCAACCGTTTCGTCGTCAACACGCTTTTCTTAAACAAATGAGTTTGGTGATGGGTCAAAAACAACAGTTACTCTGGGATTTACCCGCGATTGACTCGTTGAAAATTAATGCTGCGGTTTATCAAATTTCGGATGCAGACTTTCGCCAGCGCGTCGGCGAGTTTAGTGAAATGTTAGCCCTAGAAGGAAAACTCAGTAAACCGATGCGGAAATTATCCCTAGGAGAACGGATGAAGGCAGAATTACTTGCTGCATTACTGCATCATCCGCAAGTGTTATTCCTCGATGAACCCACATTAGGCTTAGATATTAATGCCCAAGCAGCAGTGAGAGAGTTTTTAAGAGAATATAATCAGCGTCAGCAAGCCACAATTATCCTGACGAGTCATTACATGGCGGATATTACGGCGTTGTGCGAGCGGGTGATTCTAATGCACGAAGGACGATTATTTTACGACGGTGGTTTAGAGGAATTAGTAGAAAAATTTGCCCCCTATCGAGAAGTGGTGGTGGAATTTTCAGAACCGTTACCAGAAGAGAAGTTAGCCCAATACGGAGAAGTAGAACGCTTAGAAGGGCGAGAAGCACGATTTATTATCCGTCGGGAAGAGTTAACCCAAACCACTGCAAAACTGTTAACTCAGTTG
>JAVLCL010000153.1:0-7596 GCA_031580825.1 Halothece sp. Uz-M2-17 | reverse complement strand
GAATTTTCTCAATAATACCATGTTTTACACTTCTTTCTCGTCTAAGTCCCGCTAAGCCTCGCAGGGAGAGGAATAGCAAAGACCCTAGCATGGCTAAAGGAACGGACAACAAGATAATAATCGGGTCAACGTAACTCTCATATTGAGCAGAGAGCGTCAGAAAGACCATGATAATTCCAAAGAGAAAAACTAAAATCCCCAGACTACCCGCAGCAATTTCTTCCTTGGCTAAACCAATCCAGTTACTGCCCACACCAGGAAGAGCACTTTCGCTGATGGTTTCATCCATGGCAGCGATCGCCTGTCCGCTGCTGTAACCTTCGGCAGGATTACCTTGCAGTTTGATTGAACGGTAAGCGTTATAGTGGGTAATGGTTTGCGGTGCGGTAATTGGAGTCGCGGTTGCTAGTTCGCTAATCGGGATCATTTTGCCGTCACGGGAACGGACATATAGTTTGTTAATATCCTGAGGCGAATTGCGATAATTTCCTTGGGCTTGGACGTAGGCTTTATAACTGCGAGTTCCTAGCACGTAGTCATTCACGTACTGAGATCCCATAGTAGCACCGAGCGTTTGCACGGCTTGTTGGAAATCAATGTTCAGCGACTCTAATTTATTGCGGTCAAATTCCACTTCTAATTGAGGGGTTCCGGCAGTGAATTGAGTATAAGCGTTCCCTCCGATCGCGCTTTGTTGATTCGCCTTTCCCAAAATGTCTTGAGCATTAACTAAGAAGTCATCAATCGAAAGTCGTCCGCCAGTACGGTCTTGCAGCATGAGCTCAAAGCCTCCCGTGGCACCAAATCCGGGAATAGCAGGGGGATTAAATGCTGCCACGTTCGCGGTATCAATTTGCTGAAATGCTCCATTCAAGCGCTGTAAAATGCCATTAACCTGCTGTTCGGGACGGGGACGTTCTTCCCAAGGTTTGAACTTAGCAAAAAAGAGTCCTTGATTGGGACCAGCGCCCTCAAGGCCAGCACCGCTTGCTAGAAACTGAGCTTCAATTTCAGGAATTTGACCCATAATTTCTTCAACTTCGGCAACCACTTGATCGGTATAGCTGAGAGAGACCCCATCCGGCGCTTGTATGATCCCTAAGATCACCCCTTGATCTTCTGCCGGAACAAAGCCTGTAGGAACCGCTTGGAACATATAGTAGGTGGCGAACAAAGCAGCGACAAAACCCGCGATCACCAGATAGCGAATGCGAATCAAAAACCCGACCATTCTTTGGTAAACATTTCGCAACCCAGTCAGGAATTGATTAAATTTCCCAAATATCCAGCCGAGGGGGCCTCTCGCCTCCTTTGGCGGTCCCAGCAATATTGCCGACATACTGGGACTAAAACTGAGCGCGTTAAATGTGGAAACAACAATCGCAAAGGCAATAATCAGCGCAAACTGTTGATAGAGTTGACCGGTCGTTCCTGGGAAAAAAGCAACCGGAATAAAGACTGCCAGCAACACCAAAGAGGTGGAAACAACTGCCCCACTCATTTCATTCATCACTGCCATCGAGGCTTCTTTTGCCGATAAGCCCTGCTCGATTTTTGCTGTCACTGCTTCCACAATCACGATCGCGTCATCTACAACCACCCCAGTGGCAAGAATCAGACCAAACAGGGTTAAACTGTTGATGGAGAAGCCAAAGACCAAGGCAAACGCCAACGCTCCAATTAAAGCCACTGGAATCGCGATCGCGGGAATAATGGTCGCCCGCCAGTCCTGTAAAAAGCAGTAAATGACTAAAATGACCAGCCCAATTGCTTGCAGCAGGGTAATAAACACTTCTTTGATCGACGTTTGAATAAAAGCCGTTGTATCGTAAACCACTTCTGCTTTCATTCCGGGCGGAAAGTTTTGCTCTAACTCTGCCATTGTGCTTTGGACATTGTTTGCCACATCTAAAGCATTGCTGCCCGGCAATTGGTAAATCGCGATCCCTAACCCTTCCTGTCCATTGACTTGGGCATTACTGTTGTAGTTTTCCGCCCCCACTTCTACATAGCCAACATCCTTGAGTTTTACCAATGTCCCGTCGCTACCCGCTTTAATGACTAAGTTGGCAAAATCTTTTTCATTAGTCAAGCGACTGCGAATTCTGAGTGGCAATTCATAACTCTGACCTTCCGGTACGGGCTCTTGACCGACTGATCCCGCACCAACGACGATATTTTGAGACTTTAGAGCATTGACGACATCTAAGATTGTCAGCCCGCGACGACTGAGCGCCGTTGGATTCAACCATAGTCGCATCGCATTTTGTTTATCCCCAAAGACGGTAACATCTCCGACCCCGGCTACACGCTTAATGACATCGGTGACGTTAAGATCGACAAAATCGCTGATAAAGATGTCGTCATATTCTCCACCTTCAGCAGAAATCCCATAAATCATCAAAATACTGGTAGAGGCGGCTTTAGTGGATACCCCCAATTGTTGGACAGCAGAGGGGAGCTGGGGAAGAGCTTGGGCAACACGGTTTTGGACGTTGACTTGGTTGATATTTTTATCAGTAGAGGAAGGAAAATAAACAGAAATACTGCTGTTTCCCGCATAGCTTTGCGAGGTCATGTAATCCATGTCTTCCACACCGTTAATTTCTCGTTCGAGAATTGTGGTAACCGTATTTTCCACTGTATCGACATCTGCACCTGTATAAAGGGAATTCACCGAAATTCGGATCGGTGAGATGTCTGGCAAGTAATTGATGGGCAAGAGCGGAATACAAACGCCTCCCACTAAAAGAATCACCAATGTGCAGACCGTGGTTAACACGGGTCGCTTAATAAATGTATTCGCAATGGACAAAATAGGCATAACCGTTGATTAGAGATTTGGCTCAAGTAAATTGTTCATTAATTTTGCGGAACTCTGCAGAAACAATCAGCCCGACTATTGAGGGTCAATGACCGCTTCGTCTCGCAATTTCAGAATATTAGAAACCGCAATGCGATCTCCTGCTTCTAAACCATCCAGAACTTGATAATTCGATCCTTGAATATCGCCAAGTTGAACCGGACGTTGGCGCACAATGAGTTGATCTTCTCCCTCGGTTCCTTCTTGTTGGTCTTGAACAAAGACAAAACTTTTACTCCCCACCCGGGAAATCGCTGTTGTCGGAATTAAAATCCCGGGGTCAGTATTCCAAACAATTTTTGCCTCGACCCGTTGTCCATCGCGGAGGTTGCCTCTAGAATTGGGGAAGCGTGCTTTAATTAAGATCGTTTGCAGCGTTGCATCCACATTGGGAGAAATAAAATTGATTTTTCCTTGGCTTAAGGTCTGCTGCGTCACCGGGTCGAGCAATTCTACCGTCATCCCTTGCTGTAAATCCCCAGAGCGTCGGGCGGGAACCGAGATTTCGAGATCAAGGAAATCATTCCGGGTAATGCCTGCCAGTGTCTCGCCGGTGGTGACATAATCGCCTTGCTTCACCGCTATATCTCCAACTACGCCTGATATCGGCGAAAGGAGCTGCTTAAAGCCGACGCTCACTGCAGCCGCTTTCACTTGCGCTTGCGCTTGTTGAAGATTGGCTTGGGCTTGGCGAATGGCTGCCTGGGCGGCTTCAATTGCATTTTCGGCTTCGTTGAGCCGATTTTTTTGCGTTTTGAACTCGGTTTCAGCTTGATCGTATGTAAACTGCCCAATTGCTCCTGCATCTAACAAGAACTCGGCGCGATCATAATTGACTTGGGCTAAGTTCACTTGTTCTTGGGCAGAATCTCGCTGCGATTGAGCCACTTTCAACTGTTCAAGTGCCGTATCACGGCTTGCGATCGCTGCGTCAACCCCAGCTTGGGCATTTTCTAACTGAGGCAGCGTCTGATCCGGTTCCAGCACCATCATCGCTTCTCCTTGTTCCACGCGATCGCCTGGTTCAACTCGCATTTCTTGAATGCGTCCTTGAATTTCCGGCTTGAGGGCAACTTTCTCGGTCGCTTCTAAATTCCCTACATATTGAGAACTCTCTTCTACGGTTGCTGGGCTTAAGGTTTCTATCTTGACGGGAATGGGCGGTAGACCGCTTGCTTGTGCGTCAGGGTTGGAACGGCTGCATCCGGTGTTTGTGGCAGCAATCAGCAGCAACAGTCCCAAAAATTTTTGATAATTTGAAGTCTTCATTGTTAAATGTTTAAATGTATTTTTTAACGATTACAGCAATCCCTAAGAGCTGAGTTTAAGGGTGACCCTTAAGAGGATTTCATCCGATACCAAATAAGCCTTTGAGTTCAAGCGCGCTGTTGTATAAAAGTCCTCTCTTTTTAGAACATTTCAGCAAATTAATCAATCAGCTTTAAGGTTGAGATTTTGGTTTCCTTCATTCTTTAATTTATCTCTTCAATTTTCAACTAGGTCTCGGGTCGTTCGCGGAGGCGCCGAGGAAGATGAGCGCGATCGCGGCGTTAACTCCGGCTTGGGCATTGTGTAACTGAACCAAGGTCTAATCCAATTTTCACACCATCATTAGATCTTCATCAGCCATTAGTCGTTTACCGATTTAGACAATACTCAAGATCATTTAATTCAATGGGAATGGTCTGCTGTAACCATTGTTCTCTCACCTGTCGTACTGTATCCTCAGAGATAAAGGTATTGATTGTTGCGAGCCACTGGCGGTCATCATTGGGCAGAATCAACCCATAGAAATCGCAGGTTAAGGGGTGTTTCGGTTGCAACCAATAATCTTGAATGGACAAATCCTGTTCTATCATTTCTCCGAAAATAAGAAGACTATCATTAGCAAAAGCATCAATCTCTCCTGCCACAACTGCGTTCATTGCCTCAGTTTGTCCTTGTATGCCTTGGAAATAAACTAAATTGCTTTGAGGATAAGTGCTTTCCATAAATTCAGCCGTTGTTGTCTTTTCGAGAACACCGATTTGGAAATTTTCCAGAGAAAGATTGAGATTCATTTCATCTGCACGCTGGCTGAAGAAACGAGTCCCTGTCGCTGCAATGGGATTGGAGAAGGTAATCCCTTCAACATCTTGACGAATCGTATTGGGACCACATTCAAGATGAACCGTACCATTTTGCACCAGAGAAAAGCGGTTATCTAGCGTTGAAGGCAGTTCTGCCAACTCAATTCCGAGATTCGCATCCAGTTGACCGCTGAGATAATTTTGTAAAGCAACGGCTAAATCAGTGCAGTAACCCCGCCACTGTTGTTGGCGGTTAATGTAACCGAACAAGGGAACATCACGGCGCATTCCTACTTTTAATACTTTCGTGCGTTGAATTTCATCAAGAATACTTTCTTCCCGCTTGGTAACAGTGGCTTCAACTGGATCGGGAATGACTGCAATCGGGGCTTTTTTACCGTAAGCCGTTTCGAGATCATCTGGAGAAAGAGACTGAATGATGGCTAAGTTAAGGGGTTTGTCTTGGCTTAGGGTTTGGGCATAGCCAGCAGTTAAATACGGGAGAAATTGATCCTCCGGTGCGCGATCCAAATGAGCTTTAAAGAAAGCAACATTCAAGACTTTAAAATATTCTCGTCCAAACCCTTGGTGCTGACCAATTAAAAAAGAAGGAATCACTTCAATCCCTTCTGGACTCTGTTCACTGGTAATAAAATGCGTCCCCGGATTAAATAAGGCTAAATATTTGGAGTCTGACTGTAGCCAGACAAAAGGATGAATCTGCTCAGTTACCGTTGGCACCACCAAATCCTCACTTCCGGCTGTCATCAATAACGGAATCTCAATTTGACTCATACCTTCGGGTCCAAAAATACCACTGGTTAGAGGATGAGCAGCAAAAACCGCTTTAATTCGTGAGTCCCCTAAATTAAAATTTTCTGGCGGTAAATGTTGAGCGCGACACTGCAGATATAGCGCAAAATTTAAAATCACATTATCCTGATCACAAGTTGTAATGAGGCGAGAATAATTAATTTCTGCACCCGCTAAAGACAAAACGGTTGTTCCGCCAATAGAATCGCCCATCACGCCAATCTGCTCTAAATTCAGCAAATCTGACCATTGTTCGTTTGAAGCCTCTAATTGATCAATTAAAAACGAAATCTCTTGCGGACGGTTGAGAAATTCCACTGGACTCAAGAGCGTATTCAGCCTTCCCGAAAGATAAGTTTCCCGATAAGAAAGGTTACTCCCAATATGATCGGGAACAAACACAGCAAACCCATGGGACGCTAGATGTTCAGCGATATAGACAAAATTTTCTTTAACCGCCCCAAATCCGTGAGAAATAATCACCACTGGCGCTGGCTCGCCTAAGTTTTGAGGAAGATAAACATCTACGGGAAACTCATAATTCACGGATAAACCCTGATCCGTTTGACGTAGCGCGGGATTGGTGACTGTAATTGTTTCCTCTCGAACGTTATAGTCTCCAGGTTGACTCAAATCTGGCAATTGGCTGAAGTCAAATTCCCTCCAAGCCAGTGCTTCGGCTTGCGCCTTCTTCTCAATTGCAGCCACACTGGACTGGTTATAAGCTAAGTAAACGTTTAATAACTTTTTAAGTTGGAGTAGATCTTGAACATCAATTTCAATCCGATTAGTGGGAAACTGCTTGATGACATCCAGTATCGTCCAACCATCTACATTAGCTTGATCAGCAGCGCCCACAATTGCAGCTCTGAGTCCATAAAACCCATTGCGATGGGGAGTATAGCGGATCACTTTTCCCACTTCCTCTAATACATCTCGACCCAAGGGGGAATGGGTGAGTTGATAAGCCTGTACAGCATCATAGGAAAGCGGTTGTTGCAGCCCTTCTCGCAACTTAGCCATCATTTCGTCATCGAGGAAGCGAGCTAAAATTTTAAGATCTCCGGTTAATTCACCGGTTTCAGCATAAACTTTCAGAGCCTCTAGGGAAAAAGAAAACGTCAGCGGACCTAACACTGAAAAACGGATTGTTTCAGCACTAAAGCTAGGTTGAGGGGTCATACCAACCATTGTTATTAACCCGAAGGAAGTGAGTCCCCACAAGAAGTTTGATAAATATTTGGTTACTCTGACCATGTTTTTGCCAATTAATTCCTCTATTTTTGAGAATGGGTTTGACCTAACTGCATTAAAAAGCATCTTTAAGTTAAAAAATTTCTAGCGTGCAACCCATTCAACGGATTGTCAGAAGATATAAACGTCCCCCTGAATATCAATTTCGATACTGGAACTATCTAGAGCCGGATCAGTGGTTGGCTTTAGCGTTACTTTCAAATCTCCCGTTTGGTCATCTTGAGTCAGTTCGGCTTGAATTAGCCCTGTCTGATCCGGAAAACTTCTGGGAATCGAAGAGTAGTGAAAGATCAAGGCAATGGGAACACGAAGACTGGAGAGGGTCACATCCGATTGACCGAGAAGCGACCGCAGTTGAGTATCACCCACAATTTGGTACTGAACAGCATCACTGGTTTGATTGATAAGCTGAATCGTGATTAGTTCATCAGGCAGATCAATGTTCACAGCAGGTTCAGGTAATTCCTGTGCCAGTCCTGCTTGTCTAAATGCGAACGGGGAAAATAAGATCAAGCCGGTCAGTAGCCCAAGAGAAAAAAGTCTTTTCATGACTCACCTGTAGAAAAAACTATGAAATTATTTATGACAAAGTTTGGA
>JAVLCL010000152.1:4947-7616 GCA_031580825.1 Halothece sp. Uz-M2-17 | reverse complement strand
GAAGTTAGCAACGAAAGCGAACTCGAACGCACGGCTGAAGATAAACCGAAACGGGGAATTCCCACAGGCGGAAAAGCAATTAACCCCTTCACAGGGGAAGAAATTCCTATTTTAATTGCTGATTATGTGCTTTATGAATATGGAACTGGTGCGGTGATGGGAGTTCCCGCCCATGATGCCCGAGATTTTCAGTTTGCAACTCAAAACCAGCTTCCGATTAAACAAGTGATTGTTCCCGAAGGAGAGGAAGCCAACAAGCCCTTAGAAAATGCCCATACCGAAGCGGGAACGATGATCAATTCTGGTGAGTTTAATGGGATGAACTCAGTAGAAGGGAAGCAAGCCATCATTGATTATGCAGAAAAACAAGGTTGGGGAAAAGCTCGCATTCAGTATCGCCTGCGCGATTGGTTAATTTCTCGTCAACGGTATTGGGGCGCACCGATTCCGATTATCCATTGTCCCAGTTGTGGGGCGGTTCCGGTTCCAGATGAAGATTTACCCGTAGAACTTCCCGAAAATGTGGAATTTACCGGACGGGGAGGTTCTCCTCTCACGCAACTAGAAAGCTGGTTAAATGTTCCTTGTCCGTCTTGTGGCGAACCGGCGAAACGAGAAACGGATACCATGGACACCTTTATTGACTCGTCTTGGTACTTCCTCCGTTATACGGATGCAAATAATAGCGAAGAAGTGTTTAACAAGGAAAAAGTCAATGATTGGATGCCCGTGGATCAATATGTAGGGGGAATTGAACACGCGATCTTGCATTTATTGTACTCTCGTTTCTTTACAAAAGTCTTGCGAGACAGAGGACTTCTAAACTGTGATGAACCCTTCCAACGCTTACTCACCCAAGGCATGGTACAAGGGATTACTTATAAAAATCCGAAAACCGGAAAATATATTCCTCCCCAAGAGGTGAATGCAGATGATCCGAAAGACCCGAATACGGGTGATGAACTGTCTGTATTCTATGAGAAGATGTCGAAATCCAAATACAATGGTGTTGACCCTCTCGAAGTGTTGGATAAATATGGTGCAGATACCGCACGGATGTTTATCTTATTCAAAGCCCCACCGGAGAAAGATTTAGAGTGGGATAGTGCGGATGTGGAAGGACAATTCCGCTTTTTGAATAAAGTGTGGCGCTTGGTGATGGAATTTGCTGATCATGCTTCTGCGGTGAAAGCTAAGGATAACGGCGACCTCTCGAAAGAAGAAAAAGATTTACGCCGAGCGATTCATACCGCTATTAAATCTATTTCTGAAGACTTAGAAGGAGACTATCAGTTTAATACCGCAGTTTCTGAATTAATGAAACTGAATAACGCCCTCAATGAGTCAAAATGCAAAGATTCTCCGGTTTATCAAGAAGGCATCGAGGCTCTAGTGAAATTACTCGCTCCGTTTGCTCCCCATCTCACAGAAGAATTGTGGCACGCTCTGGGAAATGAAGGTTCAATTCATCATCAACCTTGGTTAGAAGCGGATCCGGAAGCGTTAACGGTGGATGAGATTAATCTAGTCATTCAAATTAAAGGGAAAACGCGTGGAACAATTCCTGTTCCTGCTAATGCTAGCCGTGAGGAGTTAGAAAACTATGCGCGGGAGTCAGATGCAGCGAAACGGTATCTCGAAGGAAAAGAGGTGAAAAAAGTGATTGTGGTTCCCGGAAAATTAGTCAATTTTGTGGTTTAGCATGAAACATCAGTTCCATAAAATTTGGACGTTGCTATCGGTTTATTATGCCTATATGTTGGAATATCGGGCAGAGTTATACTTTTGGGTCTTATCCAATTCTCTCCCGATTATTCTCATGGGCGTTTGGGTACAAGCCGGGCAACAAGGACAGTTTGATTTAAGCCCAACAGAATTTATTCGCTACTTTTTAGGCGTGTTTATTGTCCGTCAATTTACCGTGGTTTGGGTAATTTGGGAATTTGAGCGAGAGGTAGTGGAAGGGCGTTTGTCTTTTCGCTTATTGCAACCGTTAGATCCGGTTTGGCATCATGTTGCTGCTCATGTGTCAGAACGATTAGCCCGTTTTCCCTTTGCTGCGGGATTAATTATTCTTTGTTTTGTTCTCTATCCCGATGCAATTTGGTATCCCAGTTTATGGCAAATTTTAGGCTTTCTTTTATGGTGCGCGATCGCGTTTTCCCTTCGGTTTTTAATGCAATATACATGGGCGTTATTTGCCTTTTGGACAGAACGCGCCAGTGCGTTAGAACAGTTTTCTCTCTTGTTTTATCTGTTTCTTTCTGGGATGATTGCCCCCTTAGAAGTGTTTCCCCCTGTCTTGAAACAAGTTGCTTTACTAACGCCATTTCCCTATATGGTTCACTTTCCGGCTGCCTTTTTAATGGGGCTTCCTGTTAATATTGTTCAAGGTTTGATTGTTACTTTAGTTTGGGGGATAATATTTTTTATTTTTAATCGCTGGTTATGGCGACGAGGATTAAAAGAATATTCTGGAATGGGCGCTTAAAGGAAAGATAAGGTGGAGGGAATCATTATTTAAGCCGTGACTCCATAACAAATGACTAACGACTTCATTGATTTATCCCTAAAAGAGAAAGAACAAGCCTTTACCCGAGTCTGGGAAACGTTTTTAAATGGAGACTTTTCTCAACGGTGGGAAGTCGCAAAATATTTACCGAAATTTG
>JAVLCL010000152.1:0-4937 GCA_031580825.1 Halothece sp. Uz-M2-17 | reverse complement strand
GGCGATCGCGCGATCGCGCCTTTAACCCATCTCCTTGCAAATGAAACCACCGATCTCGATTTACGGTGTGAAGCTGCCCATATTTTAGGTCAATGTCAAACCCCTCAAGCCATTTTTACCCTCACAGAAACGCTAAATACAGAGAGTGAACCTGAGATCATTACCGCTTGTACCAATGCTCTTGCCAATATGGGGAAAAGCGCGATTCCTGTTCTCACGGAAGCCTTAGCCAATCCCGAAACCCGACTGGCAGCAGTGCAAGCTCTCGCTTATCTGCGTACACCGGAAATTATTACCCCTTTAATGAACCTTATTGATGATCCTAAACCGGAAATTCGCAGGACAGTAATTGAAGCTCTGAGCAGTTTTCGTCATTCCCAGATTATGCCCGTGTTAATTTCCGCCCTGCAAGATACTGATCCACAAGTACGTCAAGAAGCAGTGATGGCTTGTGGAGTGAGAGGAAAAACGGATCAAACGGATACGGTTGTTTCGGCATTAATTCCGCTTTTATATGATATTAACTTAGAGATTTGTCTCAAGAGCGCGATCGCGCTGGGAAAACTGGGAACTCCTACAGCAATTCAAGCCCTCGCTGACTGTTTACACTCTTCCCTCACCCCTAATTCCTTAAAACAGCAAATTGTTCGCAGTCTTACTCAACAAGAAACCTCACACACCCTTTCTATTCTCACGACAAGTCTGACCGAACAACCGCCAACGGTTCAAACAGAAATCATTACTCATTTCGGACGTTGGAAAACCACTAAGTTCAAAGCAAGTATTGCTGCAACTTTAATCCAATTTTTTCAAAATACACCTAATGCACAAAATGATTCAAATGTCAAATGCATTCTAGCCGTCGCCCTTGGCAAACTAGGGGTGAGTGAGGGACAACTGTTGCTTTCTCAACTGAGCCAAGATGAAACCGCCATTGTCCGCTTACACGCGGAATCTGCACTAAAAAAACTCTCATAGCTGTATCAAAATGCACGAAACGTAAGGCAAAAATCCGTTATTCTCATCGTAAAGTGTAACCGAGACTACACAAATGCGGATCGAGCAGTTACAAGCCTTCTTAGCAATTACAGAAACGGGCAACTTTGGACAAGCAGCAAAAAAATGTGGGGTCACTCAATCCACCATCAGTCGCCAAGTGCAAGGATTGGAAAATGCATTAGGTGTTCATTTATTTCATCGTTCTCATCAGGCAAAACTGACTGTTGCGGGAGAACGATTTCTTCCTCGCGCCCGTAAAATTTGCCAAGAATGGTCTATGGGGATGAAAGAACTGGATGATCTCATGGCAGGAAAACAGCCGGAATTATGTGTCGCTGCCATTCATTCAGTGTGTTCTTATCATTTACCTCCTGTCTTACGAACCTTTTGTCGTCAGTATCCTCATGTTCAATTGCGAGTGACCGCTTTAGGCAGCGATCGCGCTTTAAAAGTGTTGCGGGATGGGTTAGTGGATGTTGCCGTGGTTATGAATAATCCTGCGTTTATGGCGAGTCCAGAAATGTTAGTTGATAAACTATTTGAAGAGCCAATTGAGGTATTGATGGCAGCGAATCATCCCCTTGCCCAGTATAATCAACTGGCTTGGTCAGAATTGACCGCTTATCCTCATGTAGTGTTTAAAGATGGCTATGGGATGCAACGTCTGGTGCAAAATTGGTTCTCTCAGCAAAATGCAACGATCCAAACCGCAATGGAATTAAATACCTTAGATGCCTTTCGGGGGGTGATTCGACAAGGAGAATTAATTGCTTTATTGCCCAGTTCCGCCTTAGTCGAAGCCCATGAAGATCCCAGTCTTGCCATTCGGGCGATTGGTAACAAAACCAGCGAAAATGGCGATCAAAAGGCAACATTGACCCGAGAAGTAATGTTTGCAACAACACGCGATCGCGCTGAAATTCCGCCGATCAAAACTTTCCGTCAACTGGTGCAACAACTGACTACGCCCTCTCCCCTGAACTTAACCCCCGATGTCTGTCCTTCTCTAGAACTAAAATCATGAGCGCATCCTTTCGAGAACTCCTGAAAAAGGTCGGTAGTGGTCCCCACACTGGCAAAAATTTAACCCGTGATGAAGCAGCCACAGCTACCCGCCTCATGCTGCAACAAGAAGCGACTCCCGCTCAAATTGGCGCGTTTATGATTGCCCACCGCATGAAACGTCCCACCTCTGAAGAACTAGCGGGGATGTTAGATGCTTATGATGAAATGGGGGGACAAATTCCTGCTTTAGAGACTGTCAGTGAGTATCCGGTTACGGTGTTTGGGGTTCCTTACGACGCGCGATCGCGCACGGCGACTGTTTTCCCGATTACGCTTCTTTTACTCGCCAGTGCAGGAGTTCCTGTAATCTCTCACGGGGGCGATTGTATGCCGACGAAATACGGTGTTCCCTTTGTCAAAATTTGGGAGTTTTTAGGAATTAACTATCAGTCTCTCTCTCTCCGCAATAGTCAAAAACTCCTCCAAGAAACGGGAATGAGTTTCTATTACCTCCCTCAACACTTCCCCGCAGCCCACCAACTGATTCCCTATCGGGAAGAGATTGGAAAACGTCCGCCATTTGCCACTATAGAACTGATTTGGTCGCCCTATGCTGGAGATGCGAATCTGATTTCGGGTTTTGTTCATCCCCCCACTGAAGATCGTTTTCGAGAACTCTTCACCTTACGGGAGATGCAACAATTAATCACTGTCAAGGGCTTAGAAGGAAGCTGTGACTTAGCCCGAAATCGTACCGCCTTGATTGGTATTTGCAAAGGGAAAACAGAATTTCAGCGACTGGCTTTACATCCTGAAAGTTATGGTTTGGCGGGACGAGATGTTTTACTGGAATCTCCAGAAAGATTAATCGAACAATTACAAACCGTGATCGCAGGAAAACCAGGAGAATTAATGTCAGCAGCCCTCTGGAATGGCGGAATTTATCTCTGGTTATGTGGGGTGTGTCCTGACTTAGAAACTGGTTTAGCCAAAGCAGAAGCATTGATTACAGAGGGGGCTGTAGCAGAAAAGCTATATCAAATTGATCAATGTTTACTACAAACAAATTGATCAATGAATCAATTTCAGATATAGCGCTACGTACTGGGCAATAGGCAATAGTCTATGATGAAAGGGTTTTAGTGATCAGTAATGTCCTAACCCAAGTTTGTAGTGCTATAACAATTCTCCTTACTAATCGGATGGTAAGGAGAATTTAGAAAGACCCAAGACATCACTTCAAAAAATGCTATTGGTCTCTACTATTATTTTCTTCTAGATGTTGCAATTGATATCTCACGGCGTGAATATAGCCTTGGTCATCCAGTTTGTCTGGGGAAAGTCGCCCTTGATCAATGGCAGTTTCAACTAAATCTTCCGCTTCAATTTGACCACTTTCGTAAGCAATTGCTAAACGGTGAAAACTGGGAATATCTTGATCCGCAAAATCACCACTATAAGCACGATGAACTAAATTAAACGGTTTAATTTCGCGCTGACTCTCCATCGAAGAAACTGCTGCAACTTCACCTGCTAAAGCAACAGGAGATACAGTTACTAATCCAAGGGTTAAAAGACTGCTGGCTAGAAAATGAAAACCTTTCATGATTTTAACCTCCTAAGAATTCATGCTTCTATTTTTATATTAACTATTTAACCAATTAGCTATTTAAGGATTAATGCTCATTTTGACCCTGAATCTATAGAAATCACTCTCTAGTTATAAGCCAAAAGGTAGAGATGATTGAAGGAATTCCAAACTGACTTTCATTGCGACAAATTGTCTTCTTCGTCCGTTTCTTCTGGTTCTAAAAAACTCTCTTCAGTGGGATTGGGTGGGGTCGGTTCGTGACGGTAAATGCGAATTTGAGATAAACGGGGACCATCGGCAGAAACAACAGTAAATTCTAGATTATCGTAGGAAAGGGTTTCCCCTTGAGTGGGAATTTTCTGAAACTGATAAAGCAGGAACCCACCAATGGTTTGATATTCATCGGTAATAGGTAGCTCTAAATCTAATAACTCATTAACTTCTTCTAAATTCATTTGCGCTTGCACCAAAAAGGTTTGTTCATCTAGCATTTGCAGCGCCGTTTCTTCTTCCCCAGTCACACTACTACTTAATTCATTGTCATCGCCAATAATTTCATCAATTAAATCTTTGAGGGTGACTAAACCTGCGGTTCCCCCAAATTCATCAACAATCATCACCATTTCGAGGCGAGAACGGCGCATGGTTCCAAGAAGTTCTCCTAAGGGGGTAAATTCTGGGACAAAGCGTACTGGTCGTATCCAAGGACGAATTGGCGTTTCTGGGGTAAGGCGACCTTTCGCAAGGGGAACTGCTAATTCTTTAAAGTCAATCATCCCAATAATGTCATCTAGAGAGTCACCGGTAACCGGATAGCGAGAATGTCCACTATCAACAACTTCATGTAAAACTGTCCCAAATGTTGCATCTCGCGAAATAGACGTAATTTTAGTTCGAGGAACCATAATTTCTTCCACAACCACTTCACTAAATTCAAAGACATTATTGAGAAGTTCTCGTTCTTCTGCTTCTAATCCTGTGGATTCCCGTTCTGTAGCGATAATCAGTTTCAGTTCTTCCGAGGTGACGCGGTTATACCAACTGTGAGGGCTATATTCTAATCCCACAAAATGTAATAGGGTTTCCGTCGAGCGATTTAAAACCCAAATGAAGGGGTGGAAGAGTCGGGAAATAACAAGGCTGGTGGGGGCAAATAAGCGAGCGACTTGTTCTGCGTGATGGAGTGCGATTGATTTGGGCGAAAGTTCCCCTAAAATAATTTGCAAATAGGCAATGAGGAAAAACGCAACCGGAATAGCAACCGAATGCGCGATCGCGCGGTTCCATTCTGGAGGAACGGGAAATTGAGTTAAGCCACTAGCGACCACAACCGCCATGGTAC
>JAVLCL010000151.1:0-7659 GCA_031580825.1 Halothece sp. Uz-M2-17 | reverse complement strand
ATAAGTCGTGCGCCCATCTTTTGCGGGGAAGGCTTCCCAAAAGTATTGACATTGGTTTTGAATCGGAGTAAAAGAGGCGATTAAATCTCCTGTTTCATTCTTCGGATACCCATCCGCATAACTCCCCACCACAACACAAGTTCCCTCTGGTTTTTCACCATTTCTCGCTTGTTTGACAATCGGAGAAAAGTGTCCCATTGCATCGACTAATAGGCGGGTGGTTAATGTTTGTTGATCCGTTTGTATCGCAACCCCATTCGGGTGAACCGTTGCGGATTGAAAGGCGGTTTTTTCTAATAAACTTCCACCTCTATCTAAGAATTTGTTTTTGAGTAAATCTAGGAGAATAACAGGGTCAACGCCAATATTTAAAACATCATTGACCCAGAGTTCAATTCCTTGATGAAATGCAACTCGTGCGGGATTATACCCTGATGCGATCGCGCTTTCTAATTCTTCTTCTGTTAATAAGCCTAATGTAACTAATTCTGATAGTTCCTGACGAGAAATATTCCATTCCTGTTCCCGTCCTCGTAAAATTCCCCGTTCTAAAATACCGACTTTGAATCCTCTTTGTTGTAACCCAGTAGCCAGTAAAATGCCTAAAGTCCCCCCACAAATGAGAACATCAAATTCCGAGGAAGATAAAGGATCGTTACTGGTTTGAATGACTGCTTTCGGGGAGCTTTGATCTTGACGAATGCTTTGCCAAATTTGGTCAGCTTTTCGCAAGCCACCTAAGACATCACCAGGGAGTTGAGATAAAATTTGTTCGGTTGGTTTCATAATGAGTTTGACTCACGCGCAAAATGATAAAGTTATTATTTTTAAATGAACCACAGAGAAAGGGGTTAATTTAATGAATTAACCAATCAATCATTAGGGGAAGAAATAAGGAGCCATCAATCATGAAATCGTAAAATAAGAGGGGGGTTTCTTCATTCACTGTCCAGATTAAAATTAGGATGAGGCTAGTTGCACTGAAGATGGCTGGATAAAAGGGTAAAATTAAGGTTCCTCCGTAGCTGATTAACAGGGCTAACATCAGACAATTCATAACAGTGAGAATGATTCGCGTCCCTTGAATTCCCACCATCAAAGGTAAGGTTAAAACGCCTTTTTTGGCATCGGATTCTAAATCTCGAATATCAAATAAGTTGGCATTTGACCCTTCAAAGGCAAAGATAAAACCAGTGGTTAATCCTGCCCTAAGATCAAATTCATGTCCGGCATAGGCAAGAGGAAGCGCGATCGCGCCATAGGTAATAATGGTACAAACAATCCAAGCCTTTGCGCCCGGAATATCTTTTAACCGATACCAGCGCCATTGTTTCTCCTGTCGGATCGGAAAAATTGGCGCGCCATAAACCAAAGGAAAGACAACCGCTAAACTGACATAACGAACTGCAATGGGCGCGAACCAGAGTAACGCCAGTACCCCAGCAACTGCAAACACAAGTAACCCTAAAAGCCCAAAGTTAGACCGAAAATAGGCTTGGGCTTGGGCATTACGACTCTGTTGCACATAAGCATCAAACAAACGGTCTAAATTGTAGGGAATGAGCGCGACCAGAAAAATAAATAGGATGGGTCGCCAATCGGTTTCTAAGCCCATCATGGCTTGAGAAAAGGCGGTTAGAGAAGCCAATGCTGCTGCAACCCAAATACTGGGATAGATGAGGAATTCTAATGCACGTTGGCGAAGGATTAACCACCCCTCTCCCTTTTGAGAAATCTTGAGAGTCATCTGTCAGTTAGGATTAAGACAATGCTCTTCAAAATGTAACAAAGTGTAAAGAAATTTGAACTTGATCTTTTGGGATAAAATTCCTAATTGTCATATTTTTCGTTTGAATTATGGATCGCATTCTCAAAGAAGGAGAAGACTGGCGTTTAGGTTGGAATCCTTATGCAGAAATTTATAAAGGTTTAGTGGGGAATGATGAATGGGCGATTGAACTCACTGCGGGTGAATTTCAAGATTTTTGTCGCTTATTATTACAACTGGCAAAAACGATGTCTGAAATGGCACAAGAATAAGTCGATGAGGAGAGAATTGCTTGTGAAGCCGAATCAGATCAAGTGTGGTTAGAAGTGGAAGGATTCCCGAGTGCGTTTTCTTTGCGTTTAATTGTCCAAACGGGGCGTTGTGCAGAAGGGAATTGGTCGGCTTGTGCTGTTCCAGAATTAATTACGGCGGTGGAAAACTTCTCCAAAACTCTCTATGAATCGAGATGAAACTTCTCGCCCCAGATGAGGATGATTAACATCATACTGGGGGCGAATCATTAAGCTAACTTAGACCAACTTTCGGATCACAAAGACGATATTATTCAATTTCAATAGAACTGGGTGCGGAAGTGCTGGTGTCACTGCTATTACCAGAAACAGAGGGTTGACGATATTCTTGATAGAGACGATCGCGCCAAGTAAAGAACGGTTCAAATGCAGGGTTATCGCCAATGCCGGGTAGGGCTTTCCCAGCCAGTTGACTCGGAATATCCATATAAGATGCTTCGGGGAATTTTAATAATAAACTGAGACTGGCGACACTAAAGTCAGCCAAGGTAGGAACTGCCCCGGTGAGATAGGGTTGTTCTTCTAAAATTAAACACAGCGCCTCTAAATCTTGCTTGAGACTGCCTTCAATTGCTTTGAGGGCATCTCCCCCAATCCCGACACCGGTTCCTAAAACGTCTAAGAAATCGGACGGAATGGCACTGACAATACTTCTGACAAAATCGAGGGTTTCTGGGGGTAAAACCGCAGCCCGCAAGGCTTCATTACGGTTGAGTGCACCCATAAAGGCTTTTCTACTTTTTAAGCCAATGGATTCATCCGCCCATTCTTCCATTAATAAGGTTAATCCTTTTTCTTTTGCTGCGGTGGGAATTAAAGGACGTTCCGGATAGGTGCGTTCTAAATACATTGCGATTTCAGTGGAGTCGGCGACCACGGTTTCCCCATCTTTGAGAACCGGAACTTGTCGCTGTCCAGACATTTGATAGACTTCCACTTGTCCGACTCCAGGGGTGACTTCAATTTTCCGATAGTCTAAGCCTTTGTAATCGAGAAGAAAACGGACTTTTTCGCTATATTGGGAGAGTTCAAATTGATAAAGTTCTAACATAGTACATTCGCTGTGACGTTGCTTTCATAAAAGTTAACATTAATAAGGCGATTGTGTGAGTTATTTTTGAAAGCTATGACGAATTGGGAAGAGGTTGCGGGCAATTCAGTTTTATTACCGTCACAACCGAAAGGGTTAATTCATTTTTTGGGGGGCGCGTTTGTCGCGACTGTTCCTCAAGTAACCTATAGTTGGCTATTAGAATCTTTAGCAGAAGAAGGTTATGGTGTCATTGCTACGCCATTTTTAAACGACTTAAATCATAGCGCGATCGCGCAACGGGCTTTAAACCGCTTTGAAACGGCTTATCAACGATTAGGATTATTTCGTCGCTATCTCCCCATCTATGGAATTGGACATAGTATGGGCTGTAAATTACACTTGCTCATTAATAGTTTATATGAAGTGCAACGAGCGGGAAATTTACTGATTTCTTATAATAATTATCCCGCAAGACAAGCAGTTCCTTTTGTGGAACAATTAAATAATTTAGCAGCATTTGATTTAGAATTTACCCCTTCCCCAGAACGCACGTTTGATATTGTTCAAAAAGACTACCAAAAAACACGAACTCTTCTCATTCGTTTCCAAAACGATACCATTGATCAAACCGAAGATTTAAAGCCAATTTTGGAAAAACGATTTCCGAGTTTAGTATCCTATCTTCAACTCTCGGGTAATCATCTGACTCCTGTAAATCCCAAAGAATGGAACTGGAATCCGGGAACAAATTTTTCCCCGCTTGATGCTTTGGGTCAATGGGTGAAACAACAATTTTATCGGGATATTACTCAACTTAAAAAAGAAGTTCTACGTTGGCTTGATCCCATTAATAATTAAGCGTTAGTTTTCAAAATTGAAAGCAGAATGAAAGTTGAGATATTCGCTTCTGTAGCTGATAAAATAAAGAGTAAGCTAACCGGCATTTAAATGGGGTGTTTTTGCAATTAGCTGGAAAAGCTGATTACTCCCATTGAAGCAAGTTGCCTCATATCCACCAACCGATGTCAATGCTGAACAGCTTAGTAAGTTGCTGTGAAACCCGATTAGAATTGAAGCAAGGAGAGAATCAATGAATAGCTGCATTTTAATGGCACAAATTACCAGTCAGCCTCAACTTCGTTATACTCAAGAAAATCAAACCCCTCTTACCGAAATGATGGTTGAATTTTCCGGTTTGCGAGATAATGATCCACCGAGTAGTTTAAAAGTGGTTGCTTGGGGAGATAATTTAGCCAATGAAGTTTCTCAACATTACCATGCTGGCGATCAGGTGATCTTAGAAGGTCGTCTGCGGATGAATATTCTTGAACGTCAAGAAGGCTTTAAAGAAAAACGCGCTGAGTTTACGCTGTCTCGGATTCATCCCATTGGCAAAGGAACTTCTCCCCAACCTTCTTCTCAACCCGAAAGTTCCGATAATTTAGTCCAGTTTCCTGCTTCGCAACCGGATACGAAAAGCGAAAATCAGGATGAAGAAAAAAACCTCGATGATATTCCATTCTAATTCCTATTAAAGCGTTTCTTTTTTCGGTTGAGGGAAAAACTTATTTTTAGGTCAACAGTTTAAATAGATTGGTAAAAATGGGGAAATAGACTCAGACGGATAATTGTCTATTACCAATTCACCAATGACTAATGACCGATGACTAATGACTAATCATAAATTAAATGAAAAAATTACCCATTGTTGCTATTATTGGTCGTCCGAATGTCGGAAAATCGACCTTAGTCAATCGTTTGACCGGAAGTCGTAATGCAATTGTTCACGATGAACCCGGAATTACGCGCGATCGCTTGTATCAACCCAGTTTTTGGCGCGATCGCGATTTTGTTGTTGTCGATACCGGTGGCATTGTTTTTGATGATGACAGTGAATTTTTACCCGAAATTCGACAGCAAGCGATGATGGCTTTATCAGAAGCTGTCGCTGCTATTTTTGTCGTGGATGGACAAAGCGGACCCTCCTCTGGAGATGAAGAAATTGCAGATTGGTTGCGTCAACAAAGTGTTCCCGTTTATTTAGCGGTAAATAAATGTGAATCCCCAGAACAAGGGTTAATTCAAGCTGCACAATTTTGGGAGTTAGGGTTAGGAGAACCGTATCCAATTTCGGGAATTCATGGCAGTGGAACGGGGGATTTATTAGATGAAGTGATCTCAACTTTCCCTCCCTATGAGGAATTACCAGAAGAAGACAACGAAATTAATGTTGCCATTATCGGTCGCCCCAATGTAGGGAAATCGAGTTTACTCAATGCCTTAACCGGTGCAAGTCGTTCTATTGTGAGTCCTATTTCAGGGACAACCCGAGACGCGATTGATTTACAAATTGAACATCAAGGACAAACCTATCGCCTTATTGATACGGCGGGGATTCGGAAAAAGAAAAATATTCGCTATGGGGCGGAATTTTTTAGTATTAATCGCGCCTTTAAAGCGATTCGCCGTTCGGATGTTTCTCTGTTGGTGATTGATGCCTTAGATAGTATTACTGACCAAGATATGAAACTGGCGGGGCGCATTGAAGAAGAAGGAAAAGCTGCGATTATTATTGTTAATAAATGGGATGCGTTAGAAAAGGATTCCGATACCATTTATAAATATGAAAAAATGCTGCGCGATCGCGTTTATTTCATGTACTGGTCCGAAATTTTATTTGTCAGTGCCTTAACCGGACAACGAGTAAAAACTATTTTTGATTCTATTCAAACCGCAGTTCAAGAACATCGTCGTCGTGTTAGTACCGCCGTCATTAATGAAGTCATTCAAGAAGCGGTCGCTTGGTATTCGCCACCCACCAGCCGTCAAGGAAAACAAGGCAGAATTTACTATGGAACACAAGTGAGTACCCAACCGCCAACCATTGCTTTATTTGTCAATGATCCGAAGCGATTTAATGACACTTATCGCCGTTATATTGACCGTCAATTTCGAGAACAATTAGGCTTTACAGGAACCCCCTTACGTTTAATTTGGCGTGGAAAACGACCTCGTGATGTGGAAGAAAATAAACTCAATCGTGCAACAAGAGTTTAAATGATGTCTTTTAATCGGTTGATCAACAAACGAGAAAAGTAAATATTATTTATGCTTCGCACGGGCTATGCTCTAAGTTGTTTATTGTTATTTGTTGATTGTGGCGAGGAACAAATAACAAACAACCAATAACAAACAACCAATAACAAATATGGACTTACTGCGATCGCTGCCCATTGGCTTATATTTAGAAAAACCAGAAACTTGGCTACATCATCTCGATCCCAGAATTAAACTGGTTTGGTTAATGGGATTTCTCCTGACTCCCATTCTTGCCCATCCCTTGTGGCGAATTGGCTTAGTCTTTGCCTTAATTCTAATTACCTTCCTCGCTCAAATTCCGTTGCGCGTCTGGCGACAACAGATGGGATGGTTACTGATTCTCTGTACCTTAGTCTTTATTTTGACCTGTATTTTTGATGATGGACTTGCTCTTGCTCATCAGCCAAGATTACCCAGCAGCGATCTGGATCTTCCCCAACCCACAGACTATCAATATGTCTTAATTAACGAAGCCTGGCTCACAGTAACTCGTCGCTCTCTTGATCTTGCTATTCGCGTCAGTACCCTTATTTTTACGCTGATTTATAGTACTAATCTCTATCTTTTAACCACTGCCCCAGAAGAAATTACCGCCGGCTTAGAAACCTTTTTCAAACCCCTACGACGCTTTGGGGTTCCTGTTACCGAAATCTTACTCACATTAACCTTATCCCTACGCTTCATTCCCCTAGTTTTAGAAGAAATTCAAAACCTCGTCCGTTCTGTGAGTACCCGAGCGATTAATTGGAAAAAGTTAGGGATTCGTAAAAGCCTGACCCTGTGGTTAATGGTTGCTGAAAAGTTATTAGAAAACTTACTGATGAGAGCAGAACAAATTGCTGTGGCGATGGAAGTGCGAGGGTTTACCAGTCCCAATGAACATGATGTGCAATGGCATTGTTTACGCTTACGGGGAAGAGACTGGTTAGCCATTGGCGGAATGATTCTCTTTTTAGGAGGGCGTTTTGTTTGGGGTTGGCAATAAAGAGTACCTACACTAATTGTTTTATTTTGTCAAATTTGTAAAATTTCTGTTACAAATTAGTTCGTTTAAAACGTTTGCTTAAAATTGAGTCATCTCTTTGATGATGTAACGGAATAAAAAGGTTTCAGGTTGATAATTTGCTTTTTAAGCACAAATACAACCCATACTTCGCTATCTTATCAGAGAAAAAGTTACTGGACAAGACTGAACGGCTGAAATAACGCAAAATCGTTAAATATTTAGAAATATTACAATTTATAGCAGAGAAACTTACTCACCATTTTTTAAAGAGAAGACAAAATTCAAATTATTCATGATATTGATATGACAAAAGTAAGTGAGTTTTTATTAAGTTCATGGCGACTTTACTAATCACAAGATGGATTTTACCTGGATTATTGATGGGTCTATGGCTACTTATTGCACTCAGTAATGCCATTAGTCTTTATCAAGCGAGACAACA
>JAVLCL010000150.1:0-7702 GCA_031580825.1 Halothece sp. Uz-M2-17 | reverse complement strand
CAGGTTAAGCTCATCTATGATGAGATTTTTTTGATTTTTTGTCGTTAAAAGACAGTTTTTTTTTATGTCAATTTCAAATAAGATTAATCTGTTTATTATATGTTCTACTTGATGCTAGATCAATCCTATGGAAAGTAAACTGAGTCAAGATATTTTATGAATATCTCAAGTTATAAAAAGTAAAAATCTATTTTGGCATTCCCAAAGATTTCTTGATAATATAAAATCAGGTTTGTTTGTAGTAAAAAATTACGTGCTAATAGCAACGATTATCAACAGCTAAAATTCAGACTAAGCTCATGTGCATTTAAATTGGGATGATTCAGCGACCAAGATGGTCACACTGCAATGTTTTTGTAATTCCTGATGTTTTGATTGAAATGCGTAACAGCTTATTATTGGTGAGTTAGCTTTGAAATCCTGACTGAGGGAACTATCAGTTACTGCACGTAGAGCTTTGCTTAGGGCGCGTAAACGTCGCGCTTCTATTCAAAATTCTCAATCTCATAGCGTTGAGCAAGGTTTTTAATGTTTTGTGAAATTATACTGCGCACACTTTGCGGTTCAATCACTTCACACTGCTCCCAGTAAGGAGCAATCTCACGGAAAAACCAAAAGGTACTAAAAATTCTTCGTACCACACGCCGTGATTCCCCTTCTAATTCTCCAACAAACACATCATTCTCTTTTGCTTCATATCGAAACGCCAGTTTTCCATATAACTGGAATGTTACAGAGACTCGCGCTAAATCTTGCGCCCAAGGCTGATTAATTGCAGTAACCCCTGCTTCATCAACGCGATCAAATCGTAAGCTCAAGTTATGACGTAAAGGTTCAATTTCATTACTGTGTTCCGATTCTTGACAGTAGCCAACCAAATAGTCCCGCTTTTCGATATGCATTATTTGTCCGTATAAAATATTAAACGTTAACAGACGTTCCTGTGCATCTTGATACGTCAAGCGAAATGGTTGTTGTTGCTCAATCAACTCCTCAATCTTCTTGCGCCAAGTGGGCTGGGGTCGGGCTAGAAACTGCTCAATTTCCGCCCGTATGGGATTAGAAAGTTCACTACGAGCCACTAAAAGACTGGCAATTTCTTGGGCTTTCGCAATTTCGCCTTGATCGATGAGGGCTTTGCGGGCTGCATTCAGGGCTGTGATCCGCTCTTGTGACCAATCAGTGTTAGAGAGAATTTGCAGTTGATTCTGCGCGATCGCGCTAATTAATCGGGAAATATTGGGTTTATCGCCCCATTTACAGTTAAAGACTTCTGCTAACGCCTGTAACTGCTGCTTTTCTGCGTCTGATACCGATAGTGTAATTGATTGACCTTTACGACTCATTGCCCGTATATTTTATAAAGATAAGTACTTGTCAAATCTTATTTTTGGGAATAAGATTGAAATATGCAATAAAACACGGACAGAAATTTTCCCAGTTGATCATGAGCGATGCCGATCTCTTATCCCGAATTGCAATTCGTTCCAATGCTTCTGACAACAAACCCTGTATTAAAGGACATGGCATCGAAGTTGCTTCCATTTTCCATAACCTCGCAGGGGGACTAACCGTTAAGGACATTTTAAAGCAATACCCCAATTTAGAACGACAAGACATTCTAGCTTGTTTTGCCTATGCTGCGGAAATGACCCAAGAGATTACAGCAGTGGTCACAAAGATCGTCAAGATTCAAGAGGGAACCGTTTTAGAGTATGAAGTTGCGGACACTGAGGAGTGAAGCAGATGAAGCGAACACAACTACAAAATAAAGCCAGAGAACTTCTCTGGCTTGCAATCCCTAAGAGGTATTTAAGTAGAAGGTTAAATAATTGCCTTAATCGTTATTCACTTTCAATCCCTTTAATAAGGTATTTCTTATCTAACCATCATACTACATCAATATCTAGATTCTCTCCCCTTTTTCTTGCCTAATCGTATTCAGACGTTTAAAAAATGATGCTATAGTAGAGGCGTTACAACTGAAGTTAGCAACGCCATTCTCAAATAAAATGTTCACCCTAGAGTATAGCAAGGCTCAAGCTGACTTCACACTACTTGCAAGGAAGGAGGCTAAATGATCTTCAATGAAGACGATCCAAGCCAAGAGGTATTTTGGCGACCTGTGGTTGATTCTGAGGGAGATGTCATTTCCTACGCAGACTATTTAGATAAGAAGGAAGAGTAAATCTCCTTTCTGGTTGTGGGGGTAGGTAAAACTCATCCTACTCCCCTTGTTCAAAACTTTTTAGTTCCTAAAAGCCATGTTGACCCAGTTGAGTTCTCTTAAAATCTTAGTTGATGCTGTAGCAGCAGGAGTAATCACATCTGAACACAGACAGAGACTAATTTCTCAGTTAGCTACTTACTCAGAATCGATCGCGATCGCGCAATCCTTCAATAATCCCAAATTAGTTCGAGAGTTACGACGTAAGAATCCAAACAGTGACACTCAAGACTTAGACATTAATCTTCAAGGGAATCAGGTTTTTTATCAAGATCAGCAACTTGGTAAATTGCAAATATTGTATAAACCTCCCTTACCAGGAGAATTACAAGCAAAACTCGCCTATGAAAGTATCATTGATCGCTTTTTAGAATATCTGCGAATCGTTCATAAGATTATTGATTTACAGGAAAGTGACTCTCACGTTCAAGTTTTTGTTCCCATAACCAAAGCAGAAGTTAGCTTTGAACAACTGTGGAAAGAGTTCATAGAAAAGGTAGCTTTTTCAACGAAAGGTTATTCAGAGTATCAGATTCCAGACTTAATACAAACGTTTATTCTTGTTTTAAATACTGTTACGCTATCACGTGGGTTTAGTACCTTAGATATTCCCATTGTTACTCAAGATCAAAGTGAAGTCATTGCAGCTTGGTATTTTGCAGTTATTAAAGCAGTAGAAAAACGTCAGCGTGATCGCGCACAGCAAATTCATCATTTAGAACAAGCGCTTGCTAACTCTGACCTAGGTCAAAAAGAACGCAGTTCTAAAGAAAAGGACTTAAAGAAAAGGCAGGAGATGCAAGAGAAAGAGGCAAAAAAATATAATGAAAACTTTCAGAAGGTATTGACTAAGTTTCTGAATGAACAACAGTCGGCTTGGGAGGATTTAGAATCCATAAACTTACAGTTAGAGGAAACTGATTTAAGTAAAAAGGAAGCTAATAAACTGCAAAAGCAGAAAACTAAAATCAGCAGTAAGTTAATCTTACCGAAAAAATCTGTTGAAGCTAAGTTAGATTTACTAAAGCAAGTTGAGAGTAATCCTTTTGACTTCGTTACTTTAGATGAAAACCAAAATCCAGATAAATTTAAGGGAGTGATAAAACTATCTAAATTGTTTAGAAAAACAGCGACTGATCAAATTAACTCAACAAGAGGCGATATTTTTACCCAATGTGTTTTAGAAATGTATCGTTTGCTAGAAAATGAACCAAGCGATCCGATTCCAGACTCTTTATTAAGTGAAACATTAAAGCCAATGGAAGCGCGATCGGCTGGCGATGAAAGTAAAGACTTTTGTTATTCTTGCGGGAAAAAATTGGATTCAAATCAATGGCAAGTGATTCGTTTTATCTTTCAAAGTCCCGATCAACGTCGTCAGTCTGCATCCACTTCAGGAAGACCTTATATTTGTTCTTCTTGTTCCGCCCTAGCGTTTGCATCCCCCTTAAAGGTAACTGATGAAAGTATTATTTTGAAATTAGAAGCTAAACAGAAAAGAAATGATAATTCTGTTCAAGTAACACAAGAGGAAACAGAAAATTCTATCAAATTTCTTAAACTCAAAGACTATCTGAGAATGCTAACCAATAAAACCATCCACTTAACCTCTGGTCGCTACATTGTGTTAGCCTCAGATAAAACCAATAAAGGAGATTCAGCCTCTAAAAAATTAGGTCAAGTTCAATATACTTTAGCAAAAGTAGCTTCAATTTTTCCGCAAGAAGTTTTAAGCGATTTTAGTTTTCGTCTCGAACTTCAAGGGAGAGAAAAGAAACTGGAAAACAGACATTTAGTTTTAATCAAGGGATTCATGCAAGGCTATGGACAATCGATTATTAATGCAGGGAAAGAGATTAATCTTACTTTAGGGGATGCTGTTCGATACGTCGAAAAAGATTTACCCTATCTTGCAGAATATACTCTGGTTAAGCAATCAAAAATTGCCAACCGTTTACTATTGAATGAAACTCAAGAACGTTATGACAAACAACTTCAAGAAGATACCAAAGGAGATTCTATGAGTCAACTCAAAAAAAGAGCAGATTTATATCGTCATGTTGCTGCATTAACGGGTTTAACCTATGCGTTTGCTCAATCTTTGGAAAGTAGAGTGAGAAAAGTTAAACCTCAAGATGCTGATCGAGAGGTTAGTAAGTTAATTGAACAGGTTGATGATTCAATTGCTTTTTGCTACTACGCAACATTAGGAGATGAAAGCCAGAAAAATGTACAATCTCGACTTTATAAAAATCCTGCGAATCACTTTATTTATGAACAGACTAAGCAACTTTTAGAATTAATCGAAGCTAATAACCGAGAGGAACATAATCAGGAAAAACAAGAAACCTGGTTACAACTTTATGCTGATGATATTAATAAAGCCTATACCTACTTTGCAGAAAATGGTTACAGCAACGAACGGGATTGGAACGAGTTAACGTATAATCTTAAACTTTCCCTTTACACCCGTTTCCCTGAATTAGTTCGTAAATTAACTGCCAATAAGGAGTAATTATCATGACAACTGGATTAGATCAAACAAACACCGAAAACCCGCGTTACCATTTTGATATTTATGCCATTTTAGAAGGGTCACAAGAACTCTATTTTGGCGAAGAAGCACAAGTTAACGTCAATCTGGTTGAGACAGTTAAGTTAACTACAAAAGACGGACAATCTTTAGAAAAGTGCTATATTTCTCCTACTAAAAGAAAAGGGGTAGAACGCCGTTGTCTCATTTGGTCGCCTCTAAAAACAGGAGAATTATTAGGAGATAAACAAGATTGTGGAATTCCCCAAACTTGCGCTAAACGTGAATGTCCAATTTGTAGTATTTATGGCGGTTTAATTGTTGGGAAAAAAACTTTAATCGGTCGTGTTACTCATGGCGGTGGTGTCGCGATTCAAGATATGTTTCCAGTAGAAAAACAACGGGCGATGCACCCTTCCCGTTTAGCAAGTCCAAGCAGTGGAAAAGATGAAACCCCGATTCCTTATAAACGCCAATACAATCAGCCAGGGATTCTTTATCCTGTGTCTAATCATGGTTTAAGTATTACCGATCAGGAGTTTGCTGGGGTTGCGTATGCGTTTTTAGATGCGTTACCTCGCATTGGTTCTGGTAATCCGAAAGGGATCGCGATCGCAGAATCTGAGAACCAAAACCCTTTATTAGTGGTCGATCGCTATCTGGTTCCCAAAGGGAAACGTCCGATTATTTCTCCCTCTGTCACTGATCCAGAAGTTGCTGTAAGAGACTTTCTCCGCCTTGCACAGTATCCAGAATCTAATACCAATCATATCCAAAGCAATCACTTCGATCGCTGGATTGGAGACACAGCCCTAGAAAAACTGCAAGAATACGCCACATCCTTTGTTGACACTATTTTACAGGCATAAATCATGTACTGCCTTCAACTGAAAATTACTCCCACTGCACCCCTAACCTTTCGCATCCTACCAGGGTCAATCCTCAATATTGCCACTTATTCCTTTGTTCCTCCAACCACTCTCTCTGGATACCTCCGACGCTTGGGAATGCTAAGTGCAGGATTACACCTTCCTGAAACAGCTATTAACAAGGATAATCCCCCCTTATATGCCCTCCCTCATCACTATATCCCATTAGGAGCATATCCAACTCAGGACAGTTGTTCTGGGGTGCATCGAACTTATCGCAAAGGAATGCCAGATTTCAATCATACAACCTTTTCTAAGTTGTACTTTGAAAAAAGCAATAAAGAAAACTTTCAACTCCATACTTGGGAATATTTCATTGCAGATGAGTTAGTCGGTTATGTCGCCAGTGAATCTTTAGAGGGATTAAAACATTTCCAAGACTTAGAAACTTATGGTTGTAAGTTAGGAAAAGAAGGATTTGGTGTGCTAACAGAAGTTTCTGAACCCATTCCATTAGAACAACAAACAGTCGAAGCTAAACCCTCAACAATTGTTCCAATGGAAACCTTATTAGAAAGTAATCAATTTGCCAATGGTTGCGATATTTATAACCTCTATCGGTACAACTGGTTAAGTGATACTGCAACTCAATCTGATGGGGAAGGATTTTTAGATGATACTCGCACACCTGTTAATGGGTTTATTCCCTTTGTCGCTGCTTATTATCCAACAGCAAGTTCATCAAGACCAACTCTTGATTACTACACCAATGGAGATATTTATCTTCCTGTCTCTCTAGTTCATTTGCTACAAGGAGAAGTTTATGTCTAAATCAAATTCTAAACAAGTAGGTTATAATTTTGGTCGAGTTTTCTTCCCAGGTAAACCACAAGCGATTCCCGATAAGATTTTGTTTCAGCCTTTAGGAAATCATGTCGGGAATGTGAAAAAATTAGTTAAGTATTGGGATAATAATGATTTTCCCACTGACTCTTCTTTGGAAAGAGTGAAAGTTGCAACGGATATTCATGATGTTGGAAAGCCCCAACGCTTTGAAATAAAAGCTGAAACCGATAGTAAAGGTCAATTCAAAAAGTATATCTATTCTTTTCGAGGACACCGTTTTTTAGCTGAACATAAAGATGCTTGGACTCAATCTTTAGCAAGAGGACATCATGATTTTTCGGTTGGTGACATTACACGAGATGCTTATGAGTTAAAAAAGGATTCACGGTATGAAGAAATTTTAGAAAAAGACCCGTTAGCTTATGCGAAAGAACTGTATATCTTAGAAATGTGTGACCAAATTGAAGCCGAACTTGCTTGTAAAACGTTTGAAGATACTAAACAAGCTGAGTCTCGCACCTTTATGGAATATAACATTTTTCATTTAGAAGGAGATACTTATCAGATCGATCCTTGGATTTTCTCAGCAGATACAATTGAGTTAAGCATGAAATCTTGGGTTTTTCGTCTCTCTGATCAAGACAAAGCAGAATTAAAACAATGTCAGCAGGAAGGAAAAGATTTAGGTAAAAAACTTGATGCTTTGGTTAAAAAATGGTGGCAAGATTGTCAAGGTAAACCAGAAAAACCAGTCGAATTTTCTATCACTCTAAAACCCGATAAAGCCACAAAATCAGATCAATTCAAGAACTGTCAATCTTGCTATCAGGAACTAGCAGGGTTTAATCCTAACCCAATGCAACAAGAAATCTTTGAAAAAATCACTCAAGATGATGATATTGCGCTTTTACTTAAAGCCCCAACAGGTTCTGGAAAACTAGAAACAATTTTACTCCCTGCTTTAGCCCAAGGCTACTCCCTAATCTTACCATTACCTGCTCGCAGTTTAATTGATGACCATCGACAACGAGTCGAAAAATATCTTCAGCGTTTTTCTCAACTGCATCCGAATAAAGAAGTTTCCTTTGTTATTGATACAGGCTTCCGAATGTATCGCTATGTTTACTTAAATGGAGAGAAGAAACAGAGAACGAATAATCCGAGACGACACCTCTACAAAGGAAATATCATTCTCACAACCCTTGATAAGTTTCTTTATCGCTATTT
>JAVLCL010000149.1:0-7704 GCA_031580825.1 Halothece sp. Uz-M2-17 | reverse complement strand
AACTGAGCCAGCCTGTGGGATAAATGCGTTTCATTCACTGATTCTTTCACAAGTCAAAATTGAGGTTAACAACCATGGAAACGAAAACCTTTGATACTGGAGAGATTATTTTCCGAGAAGGCGATCCCAGTGACTACACTTATCTGATTCGTAAAGGGAAGGTAGAAGTCATTCGGGAGCATCTCGGTCACACAGTACAGTTGAATACGCTCGGACCAGGAGAACTCTTTGGGGAACTCGGCGTAATTGATGATCAACCGCGTTCTGCAACAGTAAAAGTGTTGGAACCCGTGCGTTTATCGGTGTTGTCTAACGAAGAAGTCATGGAGATGATTTATGAAAATCCTAGTAATAGTCTCATGTTACTCCGCAGCACTTATGACCGCCTGCGCACCATGTACACCGAAAAGAATAAATCTCAAGCGGGGCTAGAAACTGATCTCGAATCGTTCCGTGATGAAATGTCAGGGGTGATTGCGCAAGCGATTCGAGACCATGAAGAGGGAGTGATGAAAAGTCATGTGGGAATTCTTCCCATTGTTGCTGCTCTCCTGATTACGGTTTTAGTTGGTGGCTCAATTTTCTTCAAAGCCCAAATTCTTGATTTTGCTCAGCGCATCCTATAAACGAAACCTGTTGTTCTTTCCTAAGTGATCTATGAAATCTCCAAAATCTCCTCAAAATCCCAAAAAGATCTTACGGTTACGTAATGAACTCTACGACAACCTCGAAAAAGCCATAGATGGTCATGAGAAAAAAATGACTTATATTGGCTTTGTGATGCTCTTTACGATGTTAGGGGCGATTCTTTTCTTTGCTTGGCGGGAAGAATTACAACAACTCTTTTTCTAGTTGGATCAAGGGAATGAATCATTAATGATTATTCCTCCTCTAACCCAACATTAATATTATTCAAGGGACGACGTTTTAAGGTTTTTGATCGGGAACGAGGGAGTAAATCAAAGACTTCACGAAATGCATCGTCAATGCGTTCAAAACTAACCTGTCCCACTTCATTAAAAGCCACGTCTCCCTCTTGATCAATAATTACGGTTTGGGGGACAAGTCCACGATAGTAATAACCGGCTTCCGTCGGCGTGAAGTCATTTTCATCCGCTAACATATCTACATTAATCGGGATAAAACTCGCTACTCGTCCGTAATACCGTTGTAATTCGGAAACGGTAACGGAAAATGCCTTGCAATCTTTGCTATCTTCCAGATAAAAAACGAGTAAACTCGGCTTTCCTCCTCGCATTGATTCGGCAAGAGACACCTTAGGAGGGACTAAAGCCCCATTGCCCGCATATAAAGCAAAGATGTTCCCATCATAGCGATCATCTTCTAAGCTCGCCATTGCATTGGAGGTCATCCCGAACCAGAGCGCGATCGCGAGAGTGCAAATTAAAGTTACAGCAGAAACGCATTTGCCAAGAGCAGTGATTTTAGACATGAGTCAGTTTAATTTGTGCTGAATATCTAATGATTTCCCCAATCAAAAAAAGGGTAATTATCTATTATCAATGATTGAGACTGTCAAAGCAAGTTTGAGGAGGCAATGATTAATTTTTATAACACTCTCCTAAAATCTTGCACCTTCGGTAAGGTTTCGATATAATATTGGTTTACTATAGTAATCTCTGTTTTAGATTAACGATTTGAGGAAATTCATAGCTGGATTCTTCTCCCTGCTACTGATCCCAAGGTCTTACTAGGATCACTCAAGAGATAGAGTTAGCCAAACCTTAATTTAGCCTAAACTTTATAATTAGTCTTTGCACCTAACGACATTGTTTACTGGTTTCGTCTAACGCTGCAATGACTGAATCAAAAAAGTAACTTCAGCTGAGAAACAATTTTCTCTTCTAGTTAAGAAAAGGTTAAGTTATTAGCACGATCTAGAGACTCAGGAGTTATTATTTTTAGTTCCTGTGCTTAAATTCAACCTTCTAATCTCAGATGAGAGGGAAATTTTATTCACCTCTTAAAATCAACTCACCATCGTTCACTAAATTTTCAGATTTAGCGTTTAACCTACTCCTAAGATTATAAGGAGGTCAATCCCATGATGCCAACAACCTATGCTAAATTCTTACGCTTTTTGAAAGAAGAACTGGCGATCTCGAATGATTCGATCGCGATCGCGCAACGTCATTCTCAACGGAACACAGATCCCTTACCGATGCTGCTTTGGCAATATGGTTTAATTACCTTAGAACAGCTAGAACGCATTTATGATTGGTTAGAAACGGTTTAATTCTAACTCAATTCTTGAGTAATGAGTAACCGTTTCCACAAGCGTTCAGCCAAGATTTCACTCAGGACTTTCAGGGGATGTTTGCGGTGACTCGGAATAAGAAGGGTCATCAATCAAAGTCATGCGACCAAGGGGCCAAAAACGGACAGCAGCACGACCAATAATATTTTCACGGGGTAAAAAGCCCCAATAATGGGAATCATAACTATTATTACGATTATCCCCTAAAACCAGATAGTGATCCTCGGGAACAGTGACCGGACCAAAATCATAATCAGGTTCATCAGCCAGATAATTTTCAGAGAGCGGTTCCCCATCCACAGTGACAACTCCCCCACTCACCGTGATGGTTTCTCCGGGCAGACCAATCACCCGTTTAATAAAAGCATCGTGATATCCCTGATGTTTTAAACTTTCAGTGGGAGAAAAGACAACAATATCTCCTCTTTCTGGAGAAGTAAACCGATACCCAATTTTTTCAATTAAGAGGCGATCATTAATTTTTAAAGTCGGTAACATCGACGTTGAGGGAATATAACGGGCTTCCGCAACAAAGGTACGAACACCAAACGCCAAAACAGCACTTAAAGCTAACGTTTTTACTCCTTCTACCCAAGGATTTTCAACATTATTTTCAGACATTGAGTCGCCAATCAGTTATAGGTTAAGTTATGAGCTATTCTTGTTGAATACTTCTCCTATTGTAAGACTAAAAAAATGTCCCAGCCCACCGATTTCATGATTCATACAGAAATTTTGTACCCCGATGGTCATTTTGAAACAGGAAATGTTGCGGCGATCGCGCCATGACTTTCAATTTCCTGTTGCCAAGTCACGAATGACGATGATAGGTGTAACACAAATTCACCAATCCTGTATAAGCAGGATCTTTCTCATAGAGATCTTTTAATGCTTTTTCTAAATCTTCCGTCAGACAACGAGCACTTTTTTTCGTCTGGTGATCACAAGGATAATCTGCGGTATCCAAAGGTGTTCCCACTTTCACTTTGACTCGTGTTCCCCAATTCGGATAGGGCTGAGAATAATGAATGCTGATGGGAACCACCTTTACACTGTCTGTCACTTGCCGTTGTAATTGGGCTTGAATTGCGATGCGACCAATCCCTGCTTTTAAGGGTTGTACCGGTTGATCGCGATAAATATCTCCTTCGGGAAAAATCACCAACATTTCCCCTTTTGAGAGCACCTCAATACTGTTGCGAATTGTGCTTAAACCAGGATGTTTAGGATCAACCGGAAACCCCCCCATCCGACGAATCACCCAGCCTTGCAGCCCTCGCATTTCATTTTCAGAAACCATGTATCGTAAATCGCGCCCCGTTTGCCAACGTCCTGCCGTATAAGGAACAAGTAGCGCATCCCAACGGGAACGATGAGTTGGTGCGAGTAACACCGGTCCATGACGAGGGATATTTTCACGTCCAATAATTTCGAGTTTGCCAAAATAGGCTGGAAGTAGAAGATAGCAGCCTAAAGGATACACTAAACGACTTAACCAAGGAGAGACGGTAATATCGGACATTAGTCAACGCAAAACAGGGGGCTTCTACCTACTAATTTAAGTGATACTCCATTTTTTTTCCCAAATTGCAAGGACACTTATTCTGTTGTCACGGTAGCCATAGGGGAGTTAGCCCTGATATGGGTAATTCTTCCAGTTCTGGTTGTTGGGTTGGGTTATCAATCAACGCTGGGGTGGGAACTAATAACCAGAGGCGACTTTCAATAATCGCCTTTCCAGAATCACTTCTCAGTGTCGGATGAGAAGGATCATAATTATTGATTGTCATTACTTGGTCAAATAATAACGCTAAGCCATCCGGAGACAGACTCATGGCAATATCTTGATGTTTCGGTAAAGTCAGTAGGGGTAACACTTCTGTTGTTTCAAGATTGATACTTACTAAGTAAGGTTGTTCTCGATATTGTTCGTCATCTATCACTTCGGTTAATAAGCAGTACAGATCAGTTCCTGCGGGACTAAATTCACAACTGAGAATTGATCCTTCTATATCGAGCAGATTTTTTTCAACCCCACGATTGGTGACGAGATAGAGAGAACGGGTGTATTGTTTGTCTGGATCTTGAGTATTAAAGTTAACCATTGCTGCTGCGCGACCATCAGGAGAAAAGGTTAAAACTTGACCATATTGCGGTAAAAAGTTAGCAGGATTACTATCTTCTGCAAGGGGAATCAGAGCTACTCCTTGACCTTGAGCAATAGCAACACTTTGACTATCAGGGGGAATAATAAACTCTCCACCTTTACTGTTTTCAAGCCGTTTTGGAGCAGCCTCCCCTTCAATGACCCATAAACTCATCTCTTGTAAATCATCTTTTTTCGCTCGTCTGATAACAATTTTTTGACCATCTGGTGACAGTTCAAACTCAAAAATTTGATAGGTTTCATTATTTAAAATGAGTTCAACTTTGCCGGCTGCTGTATCATTTTTATTGATTCCAGTTGTTACCGTGTATAATTTTTGTTCCAGCTTTCCCGCTTCCCAATTCTCTTGGGAGATAGCACTAAATAAAATCCGATCGCGCTGCGGATAACTTTGAAAGTGATTAACCACTAAATTTGCTGGTGTCAGCATAGTTTTTTCTTGTTGTGTCAAGTTGTATAAAATTAACCGTCCTTTTTCTTCTCCTTTGACTCCCAAATAAACAAAAGCGCGATCGCGCGTCTGAAAAGTTTCTTGAAAGAACTGCATTTCATTTCCAAGACGATCTGTTGCTCCATTAATCGTTAACTCATACTCGGTTCCATAAGGGGCTGGTTGTTCTAAGGTGTAAGCCATTCGTTTTCCAGACCAACTAATTTTTCCCGGTAACTCTGGGTTAAGTTTGATATTATTTTCAACACTTTCTTGATCCATCGGACGACTAAAACGAATAATAAAAGCGCGATGATCAGCACTAATTTTCTCATCTTGCCAACTAAAATTTTCGACCCTTGCTTGGGCTTGCAACCAACAATTATCGCCACAAACAGTTTCACCAGAAATCAATCCGAATAGGAGAAAACTGAGTACAATAATGGACACAATTGAAATCCGATCAATAGGCTTAAAATAACGCTTAAGAACCATATGGATTACGAGGCGTAGGAATTTCGGTAATGCTTTCAGCAAGAATTACGACTTGACGTTTCTCTTGGCTTTCTAAGTCATTTGCAGTGGCAAAAGCTAAACGCTCACTAATCATTTCCCCTTCAATTTCTAACCAAGTATCATTAGTATAGTGTTGATCAGAATGAGGGAGTTTAACCGCAAGTGCAACCGGATAAGCATCAATGGCACAACAAGTAATAATAAACTGAGCTAATAAAAAATATTGGTTAGGAAGTTGATCTTTTTCAATCACAAAACCTCTGACTTTGACTTTTTCTCCTTGATATGCATCCGGTTCTGGATAAGCATTAATCGTTTTGATCCAATCAATCAGCGATCGATCTTCAGCATTGACATTGACACGAAAAGTCTGGGGTTGATTTTCTGTCAAAGGAAGGGTTTCTCGAATCCCTCTTTGTAAGGCAATATCGCTGCCTAAAATCGTGGGTGGAATGACTAAACCTAACAGTGCAGTTCCCAGTAGAAAAAAAGAACTCCATCCAACCGGAAATAACGTAACGTGCTGCATTACTTTTTCCTGACGATTTTTCCGTTTTTGTTGTCGATAAAGTTGAAATAATTTGAGGAGTCCAAGGACTAATAAAATTCCGCCAGTTGTGACAACCAAACCAATATAATTGGGATGAATTAACAACCGAATTTCACCGGTTAACCAATACTTAAATAATAAAATCCCCCACGCCAAAAAAGTCAGCGCATCTAAAGTGGGAAGAAGAATAGAATGGAAAGTCGAGGAAGAAATCTTCTTGATTAAACGCATTTTCATCGCGCTTCCATATCAGTTAGAGGAAAAAGTGGGCTGGTTAATGTTCTTGGTTCTTTGTTATTTGTTCTTGGGAATTTAATGCACATCATACGTTAGAAACACTCTGTATATTGAAATCGCACCCCCTCACCTCGATCCATCTGTAGCCAACCTTAATCAACTTGATATGACCCTGTCGCCAACACTGATGATTTTACCGGCTTCCGAGGGCGGAATACGAGTATTAACACTGAGGCGATAATAATGATTAAATCGACTGGGTATCGTCCAAGAAGGGAGACTGGCTTGGCGTTGCTGGATAAAGATCTGCTGAAACTGCGGATATTGTTCTCCTGTTTCAGGATTACGAGTGGGAACAATACACCGTTGACAGGGATTAACTCCTTCTAACTGCGCTGAACCGACTTCAAAGTGCATGACTTTTCCGGTTTCTCCAAACAACTGATCTTCCCAAAAAGGAGGAACACCACTAATTTCTAAATTAGCTCGAAAACGAGTTCTCACATTCTCAACCGTGAGAGGAGGAAACCAACTGGCTACAGCCTCTAAAGTCGCAGTGCTAATAACAGTGGGGCCATACGCTTCTCTATCATCTGGGAATCCCCCAGCTATTTCCTCTCGAAGAAAAACCTGCTGTTGGAAATACTCACTCAGCCATTGATTAATTTCATCTGTCTCAGTCGCTAAATTAAAGGAGACAGGCTTTTGCTGATCATAAAACGTAACAATAAGCTGACTTAAATCAAACTCTGTTCTCAGTTCATGCACCTGAGGATTCTGTTTCCCATTCACATATTTGCCTTGAAGATCAAAAATAGCCCATCTGCGGTCAAAGTTGAGGGTTCCGGGAGGGACAATCGTTATCGAATCACACAAGACCCCATCTAAAGATTTGATGGGATAAATTAAAATTTTGGCAACTTGAGCAACCATTGCGCTGACCACCCCACTGATCCGAGGGTTAACTTTCCTCGATGACCTCTACTTCATCTTCCCGCAAGTGAGCAGTAAACTTCTTTTCAAATTTAACTTTTACCGGAAGATTGGCACTAATCGGTCTGCCTTGCCATTCCGTGATAATTTCTTGAATGGTCCCTTCCATCCCTTTAATATCAAAGGCTTCTTTTTTATGCTGAGGATGATGATAAACAATAACGGATTCGGTAACGCGAACGCGATCGCCAGGTTTCATATAACTTATTCTTATTTTTACTCTAATTTATCAATTGGGGGTTAAATTAAAAGGAAAGGGGTGCTGAACCCGCAGTTTACGAATATAGCTTTACTATTGTTGCATAATTCGTGTGCACTGCTAAGTGTTCACAAAAAAAATTCAAGGGGAACTGCTAACTTCAGTTTCCGGTAAATCAAATAAGACTGTATTCATATAACGCTCAGCCCATTGTTCCCCAAAAGCCTTTTCTAAAACGCGACGGGTTTTGTCGTTTTTTTGTTGTTGGGTGCAAAACCGTTGTTGTCCCGCTAAAATGAGCTTTTGTTGTTCTAAAGAAACGGGTTCTGCCACT
>JAVLCL010000148.1:0-7728 GCA_031580825.1 Halothece sp. Uz-M2-17 | reverse complement strand
AACAAGAACTAATCGACATTTTCCATAAATGGGAACTCCACGCGGTTGTCGCTGGGGAAGTGATTACCGATCCCATTGTACGGATTCTCCATGAAGGGAAGGTGGCTGCGGAAATTCCGGCTGCTGCTTTGGCGGAAAATACCCCTCTCTACGAACGAGAAATTCTCTCGGAACCGCCAGAATATGCCCAAACCGCGTGGCAATGGGACAGCAGTTCTCTCCCGTCTTGCGATGCAGAAGGAATTCAAAACCAAACTTGGTCTCAAATTCTGTTACAACTCCTTGCTACACCCTCTCTGGCTTCTAAGGCTTGGGTTTATCGCCAATATGACCATCAAGTGCAAAATAATACGGTCTTACTCCCTGGAGGGGGTGATGCTGCGGTGGTTCGTGTCCGTCCCCAAACTGAATCGGTAGAAACTTATAAAGGAGTCGCTGCCACCACAGATTGTAATGGACGCTATGTTTATTTAGATCCCTACGCTGGGGCAAAATTAGCGGTTGCGGAAGCTGCGCGAAATTTAAGCTGTGTGGGGGCAGAACCGGTTGCGATTACAGATAATTTGAATTTTGGTAGCCCAGAAAAACCTATTGGCTATTGGCAACTGGCAAAAGCCTGTGAAGGAATAGCTGAAGCCTGTCGGGAGTTAGACACGCCTGTTACTGGGGGAAATGTTTCTCTCTATAACGAGACTTTGGATCATCAAGGCAACCCACAACCGATTTATCCCACCCCTGTCATTGGTATGGTGGGGTTTGTTCCGGATGTGCGCAAGGTTTGTGGACAAGGTTGGCGTAATACGGGGGATCTAGTCTATCTTTTAGGCAGTGAAACAGTTACCTTAGGCGGTTCGGACTATCTCGCTACGGTTCACGAGACGGTCGCCGGTAAACCTCCTTATTTGGATGTTGCCTTAGAAAAACAAGTGCAGTTCGTCTGTCGCGAAGGGATTCAACAAGGCTTGATTCATTCCGCCCATGATTGCGCAGAGGGGGGAGTCGCGGTTGCTTTAGCAGAATCTTGTCTCAGTGGATCTTTAGGGGTTAGTGTTACCCTTTCTCCGAATGAAAATCAACGTTGGGATGAGTGTTTATTTGGTGAGGGGGCAAGTCGGATTTTAGTTTCTGTTTCCCCTGACAACCAAGAAGCGTGGGAAACATTTTTACAGCAAAACCTAGGCACGTCTTGGCAATACCTAGGTGTCGTACAAGGAACTGATTTAAAAATTAATAATACTGTTGTGGTGAGTTTAGAGGAGATGAAACAAGGATATGAGAGCGCGATCGCGCAGTCAATTCAATAATCTACCATCGCTCATTCCCGATACTGTTGGTAATGACGACCGTGGAAAAAGTAATCAATAAAGGCTTCTTGAATTGCCTCTTTCGGATAACCCCGTTCCTGACATTCTTGAGATAAGACTTGAATTAAGTCTTTATAGGTGGGCGGTTCATCAAACAGATGATCGATTTTTTGATAAATTTCCTGCTTTTTACTCGTCAATTCAGTATTTTTCATGAATTTTCCGTAGATTTACATATTTTCCCGCTATAATATCATGGTTTTTACTGAATCTAAATAGCTATTAAGAATAGTTAAGTTCAACAAGGCTTTCTTTTTGCGTATTTATACACAAAGAAAAATTATATGGACTCCGAGTGTGATCACTGGTAATTACGGCTTGCTGAATTGTTCTCTGGCAGCGTCTAGTAACAATTGTTTTTCTGAGCGCGCGATCGCGCGATAAGTCTCCTCAATTCCCGACTCTTCCACCGAAATGCTCGTGACTCCCCAACGCACCAGATCAGATACTAATTCTGGGTATAAAACCACCCCTTGTCCACACACCGAACAAGAAATTCCTTGAGATCGTGCTGTTTGAATTAATACTTTTAAAGCAGCTTTGAGGGCAGGATGACGCTCATTATATCGGGCTTGAAATGAACTTTGTTCGCGGTCAACGCCTAAGAGTAATTGCGTGAGATCATTCGTTCCAATAGCAATTCCTTCGATTCCTGCTTTCACATAGTCTGGTAATAAATAAACCACGGATGGAACTTCTGCCATCATCCATAATTGACAGCTTTTTTCTACCCCAATTTCAGTTAGTAAACTTTTGCAAAACTCCACTTCCTCAACACTACGAACAAATGGTAAAATAAGGTTAATATTGTTGTAGCCATGATGTTGTTGCAAGTGTCGCAGGGCAAACATCTGGGCTGAGAAAAAATCTGGGTCTCGACAATAACTGTAAGCCCCTCTTGCCCCTAACAAAGGAATATCGGAAGATTCTACACTCAGCCAATCCGTAGAACGATAAAAAACCGGACGCGGAAAAAACGCTTGTGCAAACTCACCAACCCCATCCGCTAAACGTTGGATGAATTGGTCACGAGAAGAAGCAGAAAGCCAACTAGCCAAAGATTTTTCTGCCAGTAAATCTAGTAACATTAATTCAGAACGGATTAAGCCGACTCCATCGACCGGAAGTTGAGCAAGAATCGGTGCGCGATCGCGCTGGGAAACATTAACCATCAACTGTGTTGCTAAAACTGTTCTTTCCGTTTTTTCCCCCACAATCGGTGTTGTTACTGTCTTTTCTTCCGCCAGCGTTGGGCGTAACACTTCTCCTTGATCCCCATCCACCATCACTTCTGTTTCTCCTGCTAACACCTCAACCGCCCCTACTGCGCCAACAACCGCCGGAATTTTCAACTCTCGGGCGAGGATCGCCCCGTGAGAAGTCACGCCCCCCTCTTCGATAATTAATCCTTTCGCCTGTTTAATCAGAGGTAATAATTGAGTATTAACTCGACTGGTTACCAAAATTCCTTCTGGAGGAAACGTTTGGTCATCATCTTTTCCCACTACATAAACCGTTCCCCTTGCTTTTCCGGTTGCTGAACCAATCCCCTGAACCAAAACCCGAGATGTTTTTGCTGTCGGAGACTTCTCAACATTCAAGTCTTTGCTTTGCCAATCCTGTTTAGTGAACATCATCCCTTCCAGAGAAAATTGAGTGAGGTATAAATTAAAACGATTTTCATCCCCCTTTTCCGAATGAGAATCGGGAAACAGTGTCCATTCACAGCGAAAATTTTGCCTTGTTTTTTGTTGTAAACTCACTGCAAGATTCATCAACTCAGAGAATTGACGAGAGGTTAGAATGGCTTTCTCAGCATCTTTTTCTACTGTCTGCACTTCTAGTGACGAATGCAATTGATAAATCCGAGTTTGATAAGCCAGTTGATGACTCTTGATTTCGTGTGTTGTGAGGTCAATGTGGTAAGTTTCTGGTGAGACTTCTCCCCAGACTAAACTGTGTCCTAAACCTTGTACTGCTTGCAGATAACATTGTTGTTCTCTAACGCTAAAAGTTCCAGACGCGATCGCGCTTTGAATCGGTTGAATCAGTACCGCTAACCCTAAGTGATCCCAAGTGATGCCCTGTTGTTGCCAATAAAATAAATTACGAGCGCAGAATAATGAACGCCACACCCGTTTTAATCCCTTTTCAATTTCATCTTTCTCACATAAACAACAATGAGACATTAATAAACCTGATACAGGAGGATGGGGGGAGGGAAAAACCACACAAGGGCGGAAAATTAGGGTTGGTTTTTCCCAAGCAGCCAGTTTTTGATCCAGTTGCGCTAACCAATCGGAATCTAGTTTCAACTCATGGACAACTTGCGATAAATCTTGGGCAATTTTTTGTAATCTTTGATAATCATTCGCTTCCGAAGCAGGATTTTTTAAAGGAAGCAACGCCTCTTCTCCACTTAACAAAGACCGTAAAACCTCACTCCCAACCACCACCCCTGATGGAATTGGAAACCCTTGTTGGCATAATTGACTCAGCGCGATCGCTTTATCTCCCACGGCTGGGCGATGAGAGGGATTAATACTATCTAAATCATAGAGGTCATTGGTCATGAGTCATTGGTTATTGCTTACTGATGATTGAATCACTTCAAATAAAGCGGAATAATCCTCATCACCTAACCCTAAGTCTAATGCAGCTTCTAAAATAGTTTCCATGCCTTGCAATGCAGAAACGGTTAACCCTTCTGTTTTTGCTGCCTCTAAGAACAAGCGAGTATCTTTGAGTAAATGCTTAGTGGGAAAATTAGGATTACTGTAATCATGGCTCACCATTCGTTTCAGTTTCTTATCAAAAGTCGGGGCGTATAATGCACTTTCTCTTAAAACCGACATAAACATATCCACGTCTAGCCCTTCTTCTTGCACAAACGCTAAACTCGTGGAAAATGCACCGGTGAGAGAAACGATTAATTGATTGAGAGCAAGTTTTAAGGTAGCTGCTTTCCCAACATCACCGACTAAAAAAGGTTTTCCCAAAGCAGATAAAACAGCATTCCATTGATCAAACTGTTCTGGGGTTCCTCCCACCATCACCTGTAACGTTCCCGACTGGGCTTGGGGAACACTTCCTAAAACAGGGGCTTCTAAATAATCGCCACCATAACTAACAATCTGAGATTGCAATTGTTGACTCTGTTTCGGCGCGATCGTCCCCATCTGGATCATGGTTCGCCCAGATAACTGTTTTGCCGTATCTGGTGCCAAGACGACCTCTTTAATTGCTACCGCATCACTTAACATTAAAATAATACAATCACACTCTGCAATTAAAGCAGTGGATGATCGCGCGATCGCGCAGCCTTTTTCCTTCAGGGGATCTAATTTTTCCGGAGTCCGATTATACGCCATCACCGAATAGCCCGCAGCGAGGAGGGTTTGCGCCATCGCTTGTCCCATCAAGCCCGTTCCCAGTAAACCAATTTTCATAAAACGTTACCTCAATGCGCCCAATTGCAACAAATATTTGCCTAAGCAGGATATCAGAGAGAAAGTCTGTCAAGATCATCCCAAAAGCAGAAACTACAATTGCATTGCAGCCGTTAAATTAATTATGACCACAGACACCCTTTTATTTAGTAACGCCCCAGAAATTACCGCCGACGATTATTGTGTGTTTGGGGTTGCCACTTGCTTTATTCGCGAAGACGGCGAAACCAAGCAAGTGAATGTCATTGAACCGCTCCCGTCTTCCAGTTTAGAATCAGTTTTAGGAGGAGCCGAAACCTCTTATCAGATGATTGCAGCCAAACCCGTGAAAGCCGTATTTGATGGCGAAAATTTAATCAAGCCGGATGACTTTCCCCAAGATTGCGATTTTGGCACAGATATGACAGAGCGTATTATTGCTGCGGTACGCACTTACAAGTATCATGATCATTTGCAATCCTCTTTTCCCTTGGGAACTTTGAAAACAGATCTCAACCATTCCACCAAACGGAAACGAGTGCTCAATGCAGAACGCATGGTGCGAACCGAGGATAACGTCAAACAACACTCCCACACCCACTCTGTTCTCTAATTAAACGGAATGCTTGATTTTAAGGGGGAATTCGCTGCTTTATTCGCTGCTTTGCTATGGGCGAGTGCTTCCGTGGTTTATAGCCGTCTCGGACAGCAGATTTCCCCTTTACTGCTAAATTTTCTAAAAGGCGCGATCGCGCTATTTTTATTAGCATTCACCGCACTCATCACCCACAATACCTTTCCCACCCTTCCCCTGCTTCCCATTCTCTTCCTCGTCACCAGTGGCATCATTGGGATTGGGTTTGGCGATACCGTTTTCTTCTCCAGTCTCAAGTATTTAGGCGCGAGACGAGCCTTACTCTTTGAAACCCTTGCCCCTCCCCTCGCTGCCATTATCGCCCTGATTTTCCTCGAAGAAACCCTTTCTGTGTATGCTTGGCTAGGAATTGGCTTAACTTTAGTTGGTATTGCCACCGTCATTAGTGAACGCACCAGTAACCAAGATTTAACCGTTGAGAACTTTAAAATTGGAATTGGGTTTGGTTTAGCCGGCGCGATCGCGCAAGCAGTGGGTGCAGTCCTATCTCGATCCGCATTAACCGATTTTGATCTTAACCCACTCTGGAGTACCTTGATCCGTCTTAGCGCCGGAACACTTTCTCTTATTCCCTTACTTTTCTTTCGTCGCCAACAACTGAAACTTCCTTCCTTACAATGGTCATGGCAACTGGTCGGAATTATTTTTATCACCGCTTTCGCCAGCACCTATTTAGGGATTTGGTTACAGCAAATCTCCCTTAAATTTACAGCAACGGGAATTGCACAAACCTTAAGTTCAACCAGTCCCCTGTTTGTACTTCCGATTGCTGCTTTTCTCAAAGAAACCATTACCTTTCGCGCCATCTTTGGGGTTTTAATTGCACTTTTCGGAATTGGCTTATTATTTCTTCCTGGATAAGAAACAATAGCATCTTTAATTTACTTTTATAGCACTACAAACTTGGGTGAGGACATTACTAATTGCTATTGGTTTAATCAAAAGATTCACAGTTATAGCGTTGATAAGGAATCCCAATCCGATAATAATTTGCGCGATCGCGCTGACAAATTCCACTTGCAATCAAACTTAAATTTTCAGGAAAATCAACCTGTTTTAAGCCGGTTCCAATCACCCACACTTGCGAAATCTCTAACGGTAAATCACTCAGTTTTCTCCAAATTTGATCATATCCCTGACGACGATCTAAAAAAATAAACTCACTGGTTAAAGACGGATCTCGAATCTGATTTAAAGCCAAGCCATAACTTAACCCAATTGCTAAATCCATCTCATCTTGATAGCCCATTGCGATTAACATTGGTTCTGATGATTGATTCAATCGTTCCGCCGTTACTTCTGGAAAATAAGGTTTAAGAAAAAAGAAATTCCAGACCACAAATAAACAACTAATTATCCCAACCCAACCATAAATACTAAATAGTTTTCTCGAAAACTGAGGACTTTTCTGTTCAGTCCGTGCGATTAAACTTGCGCCTAAGAGTGAGCAAATTGCAGGATAGTAAATATAATTATACCGAGGCGCGATCGCGATATTTTTTTCTAAACCATAAATAATCACTAAAAATTGCACCAGCACAATCACAACATATAAAGATAAAGCAAGAGTAACCTGCTGAGTTACTGAATTATCTAAGAGTTTGCGATAACCAATACTGACTTGATACAGTAACCAACCACTAAAACCCAACATCACTAAACCAGAAATCACTTGCACAAAAGTGGGTTGATTTTCTACAGGAAAGGTCACCACCATAATAATAAAGCCAAGAAGCAGTTGATAAATCGGTGCAAACCAATCAAAATTTGGCAACCAATCCGTTTTATCACTTGAAAAATGAGAAATTAGTGTCGGAAGCCAGGGAACATAACTTAAAACCACTGCTAAGGAAACCGTAAACAGTTGGAATAAACGTCGTGGAGATTTCCCAACTAAGAAAATAAATAACGTGATCATCTGAGCAACAAATGAAAGTAAGAAAAAATAGTGAGTATAAGCCCCTAAACTATTAGCTGCCCCCCAAATTAACCAATAAAGCCAAACCCTTTGATCAAATCTTAGAATTTGAATCAAAGCCAACAGCGCGATCGCGATAAAAATTAAAAGTAAACTATATTGTCGAGCTTCTTGAGATAAATAAACCGCAAAAGGAGAAATAGCAATGATTCCCGCACTGGCTAAACCGACTTTTTTAGAAAAGGCTTCTTGATTCAAGTAATACAATAAAACAATAGCAATGATTCCCAATAAAGCTGGTAAAATTCGTAATTGGATAGCAAACGAGCTATTCCCTATTCCCAAATTTTCTGTTAATCCTAA
>JAVLCL010000147.1:0-7767 GCA_031580825.1 Halothece sp. Uz-M2-17 | reverse complement strand
CAGGAAAATTTACTGTATAAAAGTCTCTCTTGTCAAGAAAATCTCAATTTTTACGGTCAATTATATGGCTTAAATCGGAGGGAAAGAAAAGATAGAATTGACTGGTGTTTAGAAGCGGTTCAACTGCGCGATCGCGCGGGAAGTATCGTTACTAATCTCAGTGGCGGAATGCAACGGCGACTCAATATTGCCATTGCTTTAATTCATCAACCCCAACTGGTGATTTTAGATGAACCCACGACTGGTTTAGATATCGAAACCCGTTATGAAATTTGGGCATTAATCAACTATTTACGAGAGTCTGGAATGACGATTCTCTTAACCACGCATCTCTTAGATGAAGCAGAAAAACTCTGTCAACGGATTGGTATTCTCAAAGCTGGAGAAATTATTGCAGAAGGAACCTTAGAAACTCTAAAAAAAGTGATTCCCGCAGCCGAAATTATTACGATTCAAACTTCAGCAGTAGAGAAAGCTATTGAACGGGGAAAAGAACTTGGTTATACGCCTCGTCGTTACGGGAATGACTTAGCCTTTTGGGTTCCTGAATTACAAGAGTTTCAAACGATTGTTGATGCTTTTTCAGGAATTTCTCTTGATGCTTTAACCCGACAACCGGTTCGTTTAGAACATATTTATCTCGAAATTATGCAGCAACATTAGTATTTTTTATTAATTTTTGGTATCAATTGAACCACAGAGTTATAGCGCTACGCGCTAGGCAACAGGCAATAGTAAGGTATAGGTGAGTTTCAACATTTTGGAATGTCCTAACCTGAATTTGTAGTGCTATAACAAATAACAAATAACAAATAACAAAACTACTTATTACATTTCATTTTGTTCGTAAGCAGCAACAATTCTCTGCACAAGCGGATGACGCACTACATCTCCTTGAGAAAATTCACAAACGGCAATCCCTTCCACTGACTTAAGAATTCTTAACGCTGTCACTAAACCCGATTCTTGGTGATAAGGTAAGTCGGTTTGGGTAATATCTCCCGTAACAACCATGCGCGCGGAAAAGCCAAGGCGAGTTAATACCATTTTCATTTGTGCGGGGGTCGTATTTTGTGCCTCATCAACAATCACAAAGGCATTATTCAGCGTCCGTCCCCGCATATAAGCTAACGGTGCAATTTCAATGGTTCCTTTTGCCATTAAATCAGGGATTTTTTCTGGGTCAATGAGTTCATAAAGCGCATCGTAGAGAGGACGCAAAAAGGGATTAACTTTTTCTTGTAAATCCCCTGGGAGGAAACCTAATTTCTCTCCAGCTTCCACCGCAGGGCGGGTGAGAATGAGACGCTCGTAGTCTCCTTTTAACAACGATTGTACCGCTAAAATCGCAGCAAGAAAGGTTTTTCCTGTTCCCGCCGGTCCCGTACAAAAGGTAATATCGTGAGATTGAATTGCTTTAATATATTGGCGTTGACGAAAGGTTTTCGCGCGGATTTGTTCCCCTTTGCGGGTTCGCGCTAGCACATTTTGTTGTAAGTCTTGATAATCTTCTAAACGCCCGGTGTCTTGGGCTTGGAAGGCGGTCATGATCTCCGCTTTGGAGATCGCTTTTCCTTCTTCCCAGTAGGGTTTGAGAGAGCGCACCACGGCTAAACAGCGTTCAACTGGCTTTTCTTTACCAGTAATCAACAGTTCTTGTCCCCGCATTACCAATTTTGCCCCCGTTTGTCGGGAAAGGGTTTTGAGATTGGCTTCTTGAGGACCCGCTAGCGCGATCGCGCTCTCACTACTGGGTAATTCAATGGTTTTGACCGCCTCTGTCATCGGAATCTAGTTAGGAGTGTTTTGGCGTTACTGAATGAGAGACCACAGATATTGAAACCGCTTCTCCTTACTTCAGTTCTGGTGACGGTTCATCAGCAGAACGATTGGGGCTGGGTTTAGAGCGTTTTTGCGGTTTTCGCTTCCCGTCTTTTCCCATTGGTTTTTGTGGTCGTTCCGAGCGTGAAGTGGGTTTCTTCCCAACATCACCACTTGTTTCTTTCTCCCCATACACATCCAGATAGACGGACTGTTGGGCTGCTGATGCTGCTGCTGTCAACACAGTACGCACCGCATTTAGATTTCTTCCTCCTCGCCCAAACAGCTTTCCCTGATCACTTTGTTCTAACGCCAAGCGAATCAAAACCCGTTGATTGTTATTAGTCCATTCACAATCAATTCGCAAACTTTCAGGGACATCGAGCAAAGGGGTTAATAAAAACCGGACTAATTCAGGATATTGGGGCTGATGCGATGCAGGGGATGAGGAATTGACATAATTAGGCATTCACTTGTTGATACACTTGTGCTTTTTTCAAAATATGATCGACAGTTTCCGTTGGTTTCGCACCTTGCTGCAATCGTTTGACAATTGCCGGAACATTGAGACGGGTTTCCCCTGTTCTCGGATTATAAAATCCCAATTCTTCTAAGGGGCGACCATCGCGACGGCTACTATTATTCATCGCAACAATCCGATAGCTTGCTTCTCTTTTCTTACCTAATCGCTTTAAACGCAGTTTTACCATTTTCTCTAGTCGTCAATTTTATAGTCACATCTAACAATTGTACCGAATTGAGAGGCGATTGGTCTAGACGGTTGAACGACTGATCTGGGGTTGTTTTTTAGTCGTGACCAGCATTTGATCACGCCGGACTATCATCTCTCCCCGTTGAAGCGCATTACGCCATTGTTGTCCTGTTTTCCAAACCCGATATTTGCTCACCGTCCATCGGGGATTGGGGGGAAACCCTTCAAACCCAGAACGCAGGGCAGGATAGTGACTTGGCGGAATCGTGGTGCGGACAGAAATATTTTTTGAGAGTTCGATAACTGCTGCTGGTTGTTGTTTCATCACACTCCCCCTTGACTCTCAATGATATTTTTACCTATTCTCTTAAGTGTAACTTCAATTTACTTAAATTCCCAAGTGAGCGCGATCGCGCAACTGTTCCCGATGGATCATTAAGGAAGGATGGTGATCAAATTCCCATTGATCATTCTCAAGTAGAACAAGTCCTGTCTAAGTGAGTCACGTCCGGTTTTTAGGAGAGGGAAGAGAGGCGACTCTCAGCCCTTACCCGCTAAGAGGTAAATTACGAAAATGTGGATTTTGCTGATCAACCTGATGGGCTTTTTTCACCACTAAATTAAATCCTAGATTAAGTAACTTTAATTGCCGAAATACTTGATGTGGATCAGAAAGATGTGTTTTCGGTAAAGATTGTCCCATCGCCTTAAAGACTTGACCAATAGGAACATTAATTTCATCTTGAAGTTTTAAACAACGAGCAAAAATAGGTCCATAAGCTGCAATCAAAGAACCAACTCCGCCTCTAGCTTGTCCCCAACCGAGATAGGCTAAGCCTTTATAGTCGGCTAAAAAAGAACCCCCATAACATTGAACAACCGCCCCTTGAACTCGTTGTAATTCTGGAGGGAGAAATGGATAAGCAACATAAAAACCAGTCGCACAAACAATTAAATCAAATGCTTCTCGCGTCCCATCTATAAATTCCACTTCTTCGCCATCTAGCTGCTTGACTTCTGGTTTATAAGTGATTCGACCATGTTTAAGGTAATAAGGAACTTCACTATTTAAAGTGGGATGTTTCTCGAAAATACGATGTTGGGGTTGAGGCATTCCATAATCTTCATGTTTCCCAAACGTAACGCGAATAATACTGTAAGCCATGAAACGCTGAAACCATTCTGGCATCCAGCCTTGAATTAAGTCCACAAAGGGTTTACCCGCAAAGGTTTTCGGCATAAACCAGACTGACTCGCGCAAACTGAGAACACTTTTTGCACCCACTCGCCCTGCTTCTGCTGCTAAATCACATCCTGAGTTTCCGCCACCAATGACTAAAACTCGTTTTCCTTTCAGTTGTTCGGGGGTTTTGTAATCTTTGGAATGAATAATTTCTCCTGTAAATTCTCCTTGAAAGTCAGGGAAACGCTTACACCAATGATGACCATTACAAAGAATAACGCCTTTATAGATTCGTTGTTCTTGGTTTGCTAATGTCACTTGCCAAAGATTATCTTCAATCGGTCGAATATCAATGACTTTTTGATTCAATTCGATATGAGGACGTAATTGAAAGTGATCAGCAAAGGCATTTAAATAATCCCGCATTTGTTGAGCACTGGGAAAGTCAGGATAATGTTCTGGCATTGGAAAATGTGAAAATTGCGTGACTTTTTTTGAGGAAATAATATGAGCAGTTTCATAAACTCCGTGATACCAATTGCCACCAATATCATCACTTGCATCTACCTGATCATAAGGAATATGGGCTTCTTTCAAGGCTTGCGCAATTCCTAAACCAACAAAACCTGCCCCAATAATTAATTGTTTATCTATAGTTTGAGGTTTCATAAAAAAAACTATTTTAACCCACAATCAAGCAATAAAAATTATTTCTTTATTTCTTAGGTTTCAATGCTTCACTTCCCCAAGCTACAATACGGGGAAAATATTGTTTCAGTAAGGCTAAAGATTTTGCCGTTTGATCTGGAAAAATATGCTGTTTGTTCTGTCTAATTCCTTGAATTGTCCTAGCAATCACTTGCGCTGGATCAGTTGCCATTTCATCAGAAATACCACTGGTTTCTTGAGCAAGAGTGCCAAATTGTTCGGATTGTAAAAGAGGAGTCCGACTGAAAAAAGGATAAACGCCTGTTACTTTAATGTTGTAGCGTTTCACTTCATTGGCGAGTCCTTCGGTAAAGCCTCGTAAGCCAAATTTACTAGCACCATAATGAGCAAGCCCTGCTGGGGCAATGTGTCCAGCAAGAGAGGAAATATTGACAATATGCCCTTGTTGACGAGCAATCATATCACCTATAAATAGTGAACTTAAACGCATCGGGGCAAGTAGGTTGACTTGCATTAATTTTTCCCACTTTTGTGAGGGAACTTCATCCATGCGACCGTATAAACCGATTCCAGCATTATTGATTAAGATATCAATAGGAATATTTAAGGCTTGAACGGCTTCATAGAATTGGTAAGCCCCCTCAACCGTTGATAAATCTATGCCAAAACAGGCAATGACTTTTCCGGTTTTAATCTCCTTTTGAAGGACTGCCACTTGTTCTTGGAGAATGGTTTCATCAAGATCCGTTAAAATCAAATGACTCCCGGCTTGTAGAAGTTGACGGGTAAACTGTTGACCAAAGCCTCCTGCTGCACCAGTCAGCGCGATCGCGCAATTTTTTAATTCTGTCATAATCTAAATCTTCGGTGAAGGCAAAATTCCTAAGAGAAGAATCAACCAAGGCACTTTAATATCAGGAACTAGCCAAGAATATTGTCTCAGAGCAGGGATCGCAGAGGGAAGAACAAACTTGAGAGAACGGAGAGAAGCAGGAAGATTGCCATCTTGATCTTTGATTTGATAGCGTTGGGCAAGTTCCGCCACAATCTGTACTTTCCCCGTCCGGCGTTGTACATTGGGATCACTTGCCAAAGCAGCAATCACTCGCCCGGTTAAAAGTGGGGTTTCCCAATTATACCGATCGCGCAAAACAGACTTTTGTGGATCAAGATTATCTTCTCCTTGCATCTGTTCCGCAAACTGGCTAAATTGTTCTGTCCCAACAATTCCGGGCCAAATGGCAAGGGATGTAATATTTTCTGATTTGAGTTCTACTGCCATATCCGCTGCGAGACGATCACACGCTGCTTTCCCAACCCCATAAGCTGCCCCAAAAATGTAAGACATTCCCCCCCAAGACGAAATCGTACAAATTAAGCCTCGTTTCCGTTGACTCATTAACCGCGCTGCATAAAGACTCGCCACATAATGACTCCGCAACCCCACATTCGCCACAGCATCCCATAAACTTGGCTCATGTTGCCAAAACGGTTCTTCTGAGGACTCTGCAAGGGCTTTGACCCCCGCAAAGACATTATTCACTAAGAGGTCAAGCTGTCCATTTTGTTCCCGTTCAATCTGTTCAAATAGCTGTTTGACTTGTTCATCATCGCTATGATCCACTTGTACCGGAATACAAGTTCCCCCTGCTGCTGCCACCGCAGACTGAGTTTCGGTTAAACTTCCCATTTGATCTGCTGTGGTGTTAAGCGTCCGACCGGTAATATAAACCGTTGCACCGGCTTCTCCTAACCCAATGGCGATTCCTTTTCCAATCCCACGAGTTGCACCTGTCACTAGGGCAACTTTATGACTGAGGGTTTTTGTCATGTTTTCTCCTTGAAAAAACGACGGATCGGCGCAATGGACGAAAGCCACTCCCCTTCACACATTGTGCCATTAATTTGATTGGCTTTGAATCAGAAGATCAGTTTTTCCTTAGGAGACTTACTCGGATTTATTCGAGAACCACACTTGTGCTATAAAATAGTCTCGATTCTAACTGTGTTCTAGGCGCGAAATAATATGCCCCGTCGTACCGATCTCAAAAAAATTCTAGTCCTGGGTGCTGGTCCCATTGTCATTGGACAAGCCTGCGAATTCGACTATTCCGGGACACAAGCCTGTAAAGCCCTACGCGAAGAAGGCTATGATGTGGTGTTGGTCAACTCGAACCCGGCGACGATTATGACTGACCCGGAGACGACGGAACGAACTTATATTGAACCGCTTACCCCTGAAATTGTCGAGAAAATTATTGCTAAAGAACGTCCCGATGCGTTGCTTCCCACTATGGGGGGACAAACAGCGTTAAATGTTGCGGTTGATTTAGCCAACGCTGGGGTTTTAGAAACCTATAATGTGGATTTAATTGGCGCGAAACTCCCTGCAATTGAAATGGCAGAAGATCGCTTGCTGTTTAAAGAAGCGATGGCGCGGATTAATATTCCGGTTTGCCCGTCGGGAATTGCCAGTAGTATTGAGGAAGCCAAGACGATCGCGCAACAAGAAATTGGCAGTTATCCCATTATTATTCGTCCCGCTTATACTCTAGGGGGCAGTGGCGGTGGCATTGCTTATAATCAAGAGGAATTTGAAGAAAAAGCCCAGTTGGGACTTGATGCCAGTCCCGTTTCGCAAATTCTCATTGAACGCTCCTTACTCGGCTGGAAAGAATATGAATTAGAAGTGATGCGGGATTTAGCGGATAATGTGGTGATTATCTGCTCGATCGAGAACCTAGATCCGATGGGCGTTCACACCGGCGACTCGATTACTGTTGCACCCGCGCAAACCCTGACCGATAAAGAATATCAACGATTACGGGATTATTCTAAGAAAATTATCCGCGAAATTGGGGTAGAAACTGGCGGATCCAATATTCAGTTTGCCGTCAATCCGGATGATGGGGAAGTGGTTGTGATTGAAATGAATCCCCGCGTCTCGCGAAGTTCTGCCTTAGCGTCTAAAGCCACCGGCTTTCCAATCGCGAAGTTTGCAGCAAAATTAGCGGTGGGCTATACCCTGGATGAAATTCCCAACGATATCACTAAGAAAACCCCTGCTTCCTTTGAACCGACTATTGATTATGTGGTTACGAAGATTCCCCGCTTTACCTTTGAGAAATTCCCCGGTTCTACGCCGAATTTAACCACACAGATGAAGTCTGTCGGGGAAGCGATGGCAATTGGACGCACGTTTTGTGAATCCTTCCAAAAGGCGCTGCGATCGCTGGAAACGGGACGTATGGGATGGGGATGTGACCAAGAAGAACTCTTACCCTCTATTACCCAAGTTCGCGCCAGTTTACGCACGGCAACCCCAGAACGGATTTTTGCCGTTCGTCACGCGTTCCACCTCGGGATGACTGTAGAAGAGATT
>JAVLCL010000146.1:0-7780 GCA_031580825.1 Halothece sp. Uz-M2-17 | reverse complement strand
ATCAAAAGCAATTTCTTTTCCCAGTTCTTGGGCAAGTAAGAAACTATCTCCTTGGGCAAGTTTTTCTAAACGGGTTAAGCCTAATTTTTGCAGCACTTCGTAACGATTGGGAGTCACACCTGGCAGTAAAGACAAATGTTCTTGTTGTTGGGCAATGTTATAACAAAAACTTTGCCATTGGCATAAACCACAGCGTTGTCTAGAGATAAAAACTTCCGGTTCTTGTTGAGAAACCAGCATTTCTAACACGGCTACTAGCACTTCTTCCATACGATCTATCCAAGTGCTAAGATTAATTTTGTATTCACTACGGGACTTAACCATTAAACGAGGATTAACTAAGTCACTGCCTTGAATTAAAGCTAATAACTTTGCTTGAAACGCTGATACTAATTTATATTCTGGTTTTGGACGGCGACCTAATTTCACACTGACTGCTTCATATTGCCAATCCCCAAAAATTGAAGACCCTGGTTGTTTAACTAATAGACTGGGACAAGCTAATAAAGTCACTGTTTCTAATCCTGAAAATGGCAGATCCCAACCGGCTAATCCGGTTTGCCATAAGACCCCATTTAAAATGCAGTCCACCCCTTGTTCCATCAGCATTAGAGTTTCTTTCCCACTGCTTTGCCAATCTTCTGCTGATGTTTCGGGTTGATGATAAAGGGTATCCCCAAGGATCTCTAAAACCTGTTTTCTGTTTTCTTCTCGTAATTTGAGAAGAAACTCTCGTTGTGCTTCTTGTTGCTTGGGATCTCCATAAAAGTCTAAAAACGGTCGTCGGTTACAGCGTTTATAGTCTAAAAGGACAACATCACTGATTAGCATTAGTTCTTTGTTCTTTGTTATTTGTTGTTTGTTATTCGTTTTCCCCCTCACCTTGTCTCCCTCTCTCCCTTCTTCACCGACAAAACAATACTCCTGACTTAACAATCATTCTCGCTTTGATCTTAAGGCAAGGAACGGTTAGGCTAAGAAAGGAAAATGCTTGAAAACAAAACATGGGTTGGACTCAAAAAGGCTATTTTAATTTTGGTGGACAAGGACCGTTATCGGAACAGACATGGAGCGCGATCGCGCAAGGATATGAAAGAATTAAAGTTGAAGGTCCCTTTTCTCAGCGTGTCAATGCTTGGTTACAGGAAGAAAGTGCAAAAACGCGCCAAGCCATTGCCCAAGAATTAGGAACGACCCCAGAAACCATTACCTTGACAGAAAATGTCACCGTTGGCTGTAATATAGCGTTATGGGGACTGAAATGGCAGCAAGACGATCATATCCTCCTCACGGACTGTGAACATCCGGGGATTATTGCAACGGTTCAGGAGTTAGCCTATCGTTTCGGAATTGAGTATTCTTTTTGTCCGATCATGGATACTCTCAACAATGGTGATCCCACTGCGGTTATTCAAGATCATTTACAAGATAAGACAAAGTTAGTGGTTTTATCCCATTTGTTGTGGAATACCGGGCAAGTGCTTCCTCTCCCAGATATAACTCGCGCTTGTCATGAAAAAGGAATTTTTGTTTTAGTCGATGCAGCGCAATCCGTGGGGTCACTGCCTTTAAATTTACCGGATACAGGGGTCGATTTTTATGCCTTTACCGGACATAAATGGCTGTGTGGTCCTGCTGGTGTCGGTGGCTTATATATTTCTCCGCAGAGTTTTGGGGAACTGCGTCCGACGTTTATTGGGTGGCGTGGGATTAATACAGATCGTCAAGGAAAACCAGTTAGTTATAAGGAAGATGGACGGAAGTTTGAGGTGGCGACATCCGCTTATCCACAGTATATGGGATTAACGAGCGCGATCGCGCAACATCATCAATGGGGAACACCGACGGAACGCTATGAAAAAATTTGTGAATTGAGTGCCATGCTGTGGGAATGTCTTGGCGATCTCCCAACACTCAACTGTTTACGAACCTCTCCCCCAGAAGCGGGTTTAGTTTCCTTTCAGTTAGACTCTATTGACCATAAATCTTTTGTAACAGACTTAGAAGAAGCGGGATTTTTATTAAGAACTCTCGCTGATCCTGACTGTATTCGGGCTTGTGTCCATTATTTTACGACAGAAGCAGAAATCGAAGCGTTAGTCAAGACAATCAAAGAAAAACTCACTTAAGAAATGAAAAGACTCTAGGGAGTCTTGCCTTGTTTCGACCCCTAGAGGCTTCCCGTTCGATTACTCCTCACTCACCACTGACTATAAGATAACGATGTCTGACTCAAGAGCGATCTTTTGCAGTGACACTTTTCTAATTGACACTAACTCTAACCATTGCTGGAACTAGAGGTTACTTCTTCTTTGATTTCTGGAATACCTGCTTTTTGGTCTTTTGTCCAAACGGAGGTGCAAGGAATTTTGGAAAGATCAGCATAGTCAGCATATTTCTTAGCAATTTCGGTTACTTCGTGGAGTAAACCTTCAGCGAGAGTTGTCGGTTTTAATCCCATTTCTAAGAAGCAACTATTATCAACTTTCAGATCATTTTCTGCTGCTTCTTTACGGGGATTTTCCACATAAGCAACCTCGGTTTCCGTTAGACTGGCAATCAGTTTGGCTAAATCACGAACGCGGTGAGTTTCGGTCATTTGGTTGAGAATTTTCACTCGTTCGCCTTTCTCAGGGGGATACTGCAATGCAAGTTCAATACAACGCACCGTATTTTGAATGTGAATAAAGGCGCGAGTTTGTCCTCCTGTACCATGAACGGTTAAAGGATAACCAATGGCTGCTTGCATTAAGAAGCGATTGAGAACCGTTCCATAATCACCATCATAGTCAAAGCGATTAATTAATCGTTCATCTAATTTGGTTTCTTCGGTATCAGTTCCCCAAACAATTCCTTGGTGTAAGTCAGTGACCCGAACGCCATCATTTTTGTTGTAATAGGCAAACAACAGTTGATCTTGGGTTTTGGTCATGTGATAAACACTACCGGGGTTTGGCGGATACAGAATCTGTTGCGGAATTCGTTTTCCTTCTTCTGTAACCACTTCAATATCAAGATACCCTTCTGGGATTTTCATTCCTGCTGTACCGTAGCCATAAACCCCCATCGTTCCCAAGTGAACCAGATGGATATCTAATCCCGATTCCGCGATCGCGCAGAGGGTATTATGAGTTGCATTAATGTTGTTATCTACGGTATAACGGCGATGACGGGGGGATTTCATGGAATAGGGGGCAGCCCGTTGTTCCGCGAAATGCACAATTGCCTCTGGTTTTTCGTCACAGAGTAATTTCAGGAGGCGATCATACTCTTGTGCAATATCCAGATTGTAAAACTGAATTTTTTGACCACTGACTTCTTCCCAAGCTGCAAGACGAACCCCCATAGGCGAGATGGGAGTAAGAGAACCTGCTTCTAACTCATTGTCTATATTGCGTCGAGACAGGTTATCTAGAATAATCACCTCATGACCTGCTTTCGACAAATGTAGGGAAGTGGGCCATCCGCAAAAGCCATCGCCACCGAGAATAACTACTTTCATAATTTAAGCCTACTTTTTAAAACCACGACATCGATCCGAGTTCTGCACCCGTGACCTTGATCCTCTATTCTTTTAGGTAGTTTATTATACCATGCACGTTATCTGCTGCGCTGCGCGATCGTTGTTAAATCTAGCAAGTTTATTATATTTCAGAGAGACACTGTTATTTTTTGTTATTAGTTCTTCGTTTTCTTAGAGACACAGCATGAAAAACACTCTCACTCAAATTCAATCATTTCCTGCCCCACTTCGGATTATTTTCTTTCTGATTGTATTGGTAATTTTCTGGCTTCCCGTTGCGATTCCAGTGCAACTTTATTTAAATGAAAAGCCCAATTTTGTTAGTATTTTAGTGATGGGATGGTTATTTATTCTCTTTTTTATTTGTATCAAGGTAATCGGTGAGGCGATTTACCAACAAAGTCATCCTTATCAAAATCTGGGCTTAGTAAGAAGTTCTCGTAATGGGAAAGAACTTTTACAAGGCTTAAGTTTAGGCTTAGTTTTAACGTTTAGCTTATTTATTTTACAGGGTTTATTCGGTTGGTTAAATTGGCAAGACAATGCGCTGCCATTGTGGCGTTTAATTGTAGAAGGATCGTTAACCGGATTAGGTGTCGCTTTTGCTGAAGAATCAGTGTTTCGCGGTTGGTTACTTAATGAATTAGAGACAGATTATTCTCTGAACACTGCTTTGTGGGCAAGTGCAATTATTTTTGCCATTTCTCATTTCTTAAAACCGCTACCTGTTATGTTGGAAACCTTACCCGCTTTTCCGGGTTTACTGTTATTAGGATTAGTCTTAGTCTGGGCAAAACGCAGACATCAAGGGCGATTAGGACTTGCCATTGGCTTACATGGCGGTTTGGTTTGGGGGTATTATATTGTTGATGTCGGACAACTCATTACTTATACAGAAACAGTTTCTCCTGCAATAACAGGCATTTATGGTAACCCAATTGCAGGAGTGATGGGGTGGTTATTTTTACTGGGATTAGCCTTGGGATTACAGACTCAAAAAAAGTAATCCTGGAGGGGGTGTGTATAAACCAATTTCAAATATATCTCGCGTTCCTGTAATGCCTTGACCCATAAATAATAACAGCGCGATCGAATTTAAGACAATATGAACTCTGCGCCAAAATAGGGATTTATCTTTGTAAATTTCATCAATAATCGCTAAAGAAAAAATCATAAGTAAAGCAGCAATCATTCCATAATAATAGTGGGAAATATACCACTCTGCACTACGCCTAAATACCCCATCTTGGCTTCCTAATACCACTAATCCCATCCCTGTTAAGGTGGCAAAAATCGCCCGCCACTGTTTTCCTCGTGCTTGATATAAAAATACTAAAGAAGCAATGGTTAAAGCAAACATTAAAACGATAAAAATCGCTTGGGGAGGGTTTTCAGTAAAGAGTTGGTTTTTAATAATATTCTTAGACAAAATCGCATGGGCAAAGGCAACTAAAATAATCCCCACGACAGATGCGGATAACCATTTTCCCAGTTGAACGTGATCGCGCCCAACCACAGGGGGAATTTTACTTTTTTTATTCCCAGCTTTAATTTGTAATCGTCGTTGGCGAGTTGCCCAAGCAAAGTTAACAACGATACCAATCAGGGGAAAAACAATAATAACAGCCAGTGCAGGATGAAGTAAAGTTAACCAGTTGTCTAGTGTCATCATTGACCTCAGAACAGAAGATTTCAGGGAAGATACAAGCCAGATCAGCTTAAAAATTAGGCTTTGATCAACCCTTTTAAAAATAACTGATGATTGACGATAGCAGATTATATTTTGCTGAGGATTTCCTTAAAATTTTATTGATTCCTAATCATCCTGTTTTTGGGAAGTTTTCAGGTGATGAAATTAAATTATGTTCAGTAGAATTAAACTGAACTCAAGATAAAAGATCAATTAATCCTAATGACTATTTCTGAATTTCATGCACAACGCCTTTCTCGTCGGTTTCGCTGGCGGGTGTCACGTTTACGGCTGACAACATTCGTTTTATTGACTGTTATTCTCATTGCTGCTGGTATCGCGATCGCGTGGTTTGCGGGAGAAGGTACAATTACTCAGTTATTTGACCAACTCTATCAACTGCAACAGAATCCCCCGCAACTGCTAGAAGCCCCAATGAATGCATCAAGAAAACAGTTATTGCTACCGACATTAATTTTATTAGGGTTTGTTTTTCTTATTACGAAAACGGTTCCCACTCCGAGAGGGTGGGCAAGATTTATTATTGTCACGATTTTATTAACCTTAACAGTACGCTATTTATTATGGCGATCAATGACTACTTTAAACATCAGTGATCCTCTCAATGGAACAATTAGTTTAACGTTATTTGCTCTAGAAATGCTGGTTTTAGTCAGTAGTGGTATTCAGCTTTTTTTGATGTTAAATGTTAAGAACCGTTCTCCACAAGCGGATCAACTGGAACCCGATGTGAAATCTGGAAAATTTCGTCCAACTGTTGATATTTTAATTCCCAGTTATGATGAACCAGAATTTATTTTAAGACGCACTATTATCGGTTGTCAGGCAATTGCTTATGAACCAAAACGAGTTTATTTATTAGATGATACACGCCGACCTCATATTAAAGCCCTCACTGAAGAATTAGGTTGTGATTATATCACACGCCCCACAAATGAACACGCAAAAGCAGGAAACTTAAATAATGCGTTACCCAAAACAGATGGGGAATTAATTGTTGTTTTTGATGCCGATTTTGTTCCCACAAAGAACTTTTTACAGCGTACTGTGGGCTTTTTTCAAGATGAAAATATGGCGTTAGTACAGACTCCACAAAGTTTTTATAATGCTGATCCGATCGCGCATAATTTAGGCTTAGAAGATATCTTAACCCCAGAAGAAGAAGTGTTTTATCGGCAAATTCAACCGATTAAAGATGGTGCAGGAAGTGTGGTTTGTTCAGGAACTGCCTTTATTGTTAGGCGATCCGCTTTAGAAGCAGCCGGAGGGTTTGTCACCGAATCTTTAAGCGAAGATTACTTTACTGGAATTCGTCTGTCGGCACAAGGATATCATCTTGCTTATTTAGATGAAAAATTAAGTGCCGGGTTAGCAGCCGAAAATATTGGCGCTCATATTACCCAAAGAATTCGTTGGGCGCGAGGAACATTACAAGCCTTTTTTATTCAAGCCAACCCATTAACAATTCCCGGATTAAGTTTGAAACAACGCCTTGCCCATTTAGAAGGATTACTGCATTGGTTTACCAGTTTTTCTCGCATCTTTTTCTTATTTATGCCCTTGGCTTACTCTTTTTTAAACGTGCTTCCGTTACGAACCACAGTTGAAGATGTCATTTATTTTTTCTTACCCTTTTATATTGTCCAATTAACCGTTTTTTCTTGGCTCAATTGTCGCAGTCGGTCGAGTTTACTCTCTGATGTTTACTCATTAGTTTCTGCATTTCCCCTTGCTTTAACAGCAATTCAAGTGATGATTAGTCCTTTTTCTTCAGGCTTTAAGGTTACTCCGAAAGGCGTTAAAGGAGAAAACAAAATTCATTTTAACTGGACATTAGCAATCCCCTTAATGATTCTTTTTATCTTAACCGCAATTAGTTTATGGCGATGCTTAGGAATGACGATGATGGGAGTTGGACATAACTGGCGTTTAGGTTGGGTTTGGAGTGGATATAACCTATTTATGCTCGGAACTGCCCTCTTAATTTTATTAGATATTCCTGCACAAGATGTGTATCAATGGTTTAATTTACGGCGAGTTGTTGCTGTAAAATTGGGCAAGGAAACGATTTGGGGGGTGACCACAAAACTGTCAGAAGTGGGATTAGAAATGGCACTGACTCATTCGGTTGAACTTCCGCCTCATTTAGAATCTTATGCCGTAAAGTTAGAATTAGTTGAAGAAAAAATTGCCTTACAAGGGGTGATTACTGCTTTAGATCGAAAGGATGAATTTCCGCAATTACAAATTCAGTTTGAAAACTTAACCACTGAACAAAATCGAGATTTAGTGAAACTCTTATTTTGTCGTCCTGGACAATGGTTAAGTAAGTCTTCTCCAGGAGAAATCCAATCTTTATGGATTTTATTACGAATTGTTTTAAGACCTAATTTCTTGTTCCGAAATCGCCAAGAAATTAAAGGTGTAAAAGTCGCGCAGATTTAATTAACAAGAGAAAAGCTATAATCAACTCTCACTAATGGTAGGGTGGGCAAGGCAAACCCCACTCCTACTGTTTTTTGTTAAAAGTGGTATAGCGCTGCGCG
>JAVLCL010000145.1:0-7783 GCA_031580825.1 Halothece sp. Uz-M2-17 | reverse complement strand
GCGCGAGAAAGAGAACTGGTTCAAACGGGGCGAGAAACCACCGGATCCCGTCGCGGTTGGCAAGATTTACTCAACTTAGACCCACAAGTGATCACCGCAGCAGAACGAGCCGTTAATGCCCTCAATTTGCCTACCGTTACCGGTGATACTTATACAGTTGTTATTGATCCCATTCTGAGTGGGTTATTTGTTCATGAAGCCTTTGGTCATCTTTCAGAAGCAGATATGACTTACGAAAATCCAGATTTATTAGATGTCATGACCATGGGACGACAATTTGGTCCGCGCAACCTACAAATTTTTGATGGCGCAGCCCCCCCTGGACATCGGGGGAGTTACCAAGTGGATGATGAAGGAACCCCTGCTGAAACCACACAATTGATCCAAGATGGTGTGCTAGTGGGACGACTGCATTCTCGAGAAACAGCCGGAAAATTAGGGGAGCGTGCGACAGGAAATGCCCGTTGTTTGGACTATCAATATCCTCCCCTTGTCCGCATGACCAACACTTGGATCGAACGAGGAGAGACTGCTGTTGAAGACTTATTTCAAGATATTCCAGTGGGCGTGTATGCCAAAAACTGGTTGGGGGGAATGACCAACGGTGAAATGTTTACTTTTTCCGCTGGAGAAGCCTGGATGATCCGTAATGGTCAACTCGCAGAACCGGTACGAGATGTTACGCTATCGGGAAATGTGTTTAAAACCCTTGCCAATATTGAAGCCATTGGGAACGATTTTTACTGGGATGAATCGGGCGGTTGCGGTAAAGGGGGACAAAGTGGTTTACCTGTTGGCTGTGGCGGTCCCAGTCTGCGGATTAAAGATGTCGTCGTCGGTGGAGATAGCGAGACTTAAACCAAGAAATCACGATTCCTAAAAATTTACAGAATTTAAGGAAAGTTAGGAATTTTTTTTAAATCTTTATTTAACTACATGGTCATGAAAGTTATAATAAAACCGTACCTTACATTAGAGCGTAAGGAGGTATGGGAATTATGACTAATTTTATCCAGCAACCGACTCGTGAGTTGAGAATCGGACAATTATGGGAAAAGTTCTGTAATTGGGTCACGAGTACCAATAATCGCATTTATATTGGTTGGTTTGGTCTTTTGATGATTCCGACGCTCCTCACGGCAAGTGTCGTCTTTATCATTGCCTTTATTGCTGCTCCACCAGTGGATCTATTAGGCATCAGAGAACCTGTGATTGGCTCATTACTCGATGGGAATAATCTGATTACAGCAGGGGTAGTTCCCACTTCAGCAGCGATCGGGCTTCACTTTTACCCCTTGTGGGAAGCGTCTTCGATCAGTGAATGGCTCTATAACGGTGGTCCTTACCAACTGATTATCTTTCACTTTCTAATTGGCATCTGGGCTTATTTAGGACGACTTTGGGAATTAAGTTATCGCCTTGGAATGCGTCCTTGGATTTCGGTTGCCTTCTCCGCACCCGTTGCAGCAGCGACAGCCGTTTTCTTGATTTATCCCATCGGACAAGGTAGCTTCTCAGAAGCAATGCCATTAGGAATTTCCGGAACATTTAACTTTATGTTCAACTTCCAAGCAGAACATAATATTCTCATGCATCCCTTCCATATGTTGGCGGTTGCTGGTGTCTTTGGCGGTGCATTCTTAAGTTCATTGCACGGTTCGCTCGTCACTTCTAGCATTATTCGGGAAACCACTGAACTAGAAAGCCAAAATAGTGGTTACAAGTTTGGACAACAAGAAGCCACTTATAACCTCTTAGCGGGACACGAAGGTTATCTCGGTCGTGTGTTATTCCGTGGTTCTGGTTTCCACAATAGCCGTAGTATTCACTTCTTCATTGCTGCTTGGCCCGTAATTGGGATTTGGTTTGCAGCCCTTGCTGTAGGAACAATGGCATTTAATCTCAATGGGTTTAACTTTAACCAATCGATCTTAGATAGCCAAGGTCGTGTGATTAACACTTGGGCAGATATTCTCAATCGAGCCAATATTGGCTTAGAAGTCACCCATGAAATGAATGCTCACAACTTCCCTTACGACTTAGCTGCTGGGGAACCAATGCCTATCGCCATGGAAGCACCAGACATTAACAGTTAATCTCCTCTCATTTTTATGAATCAATGATTAGCCCTCTCCCGCAGAGGGCTTTTTTGATTATGAATGGGGTTCACCAAACAAAATTAAAGAACAAGTTAGAGAATTAACAACTTCTGTCGTGACATCACTAACTGCTAACCCTCCTGCCGTACGACGACGCAGCGATCGCAGCACAACCAAATCAAATGATCGCGCAGCCCGAATAATCACTTCAGCAGTCCGATCATAAGCAATGGTCTTAATGCGATAGTTAATCTCTGCCCCTCCTTGCTGCAATACTTGTTTAATCTCTTCTTCAAAAGCTGCAATTTGATCTTTAGTCGTTCTGGGGTCACATACATGAAGATAAGTGACGGAAGATTGATGGGTATCCGCAAACAACTGCGAAAAACGAATGACGCGAACCGCAGACACCGTTAAATTTTTAACTGGCACCAGAATGCGACGTAGATTAATCGGTTCATCGAGTAAGCGGGTGACTACAACCGGACAATGTGACGACCAAATGACGTTATTAATTAAATTGCCAAATAAGCGCGATCTTAAGCCAGTTGTCGTTTCACTCCAACCCATGATAATTAAACTTGCCTTTTGTTCTCTGGCGGTACGAGTAATCCCTTCTGCAATATCATCATCAATCCGTAACAAGGGGCTTGCTTTCACGTTAAACTCATTGCTGTAACTTTCTCCTTTCGCTAAAAGTTTTTCCTGCTGTTGAATTGCAACCGAAAGTTGGGGTTCATCCATATGGACATGGGCTTGTACCACGGTTAACGGCACAACAGTTCCTGACTCGTGACGGGCTAACAATGCTCCCATTTCAATCAAGTAGCGTTCCGTCATCGGGTTATAAACCGGAACCACCACTGTAAACAGACTTTCTTGGGCTTTTACCAAAGCAGGATTAACAATTTCCTGTTGTAATTCTTCTTCTACTTGTTCCCACCACACCCAGTCTTCTCCAGTATCGAGTCCAGTTGTGGTTAAAGGCAGTTTCCGTCCAAACCGTTCTGTCAACAACGGACCTACTAATGAAGTTACCAACATCAGCACAATCACTGTGTTAAATACTTCTTGAGGAATTAACCCTGCTTGTACCCCTGCTAAAGCAGCAGCTAACGTTGCAGCCACCTGCGGTAAGGAAAGTGACCACATCGTCAAGGTTTCGTCCCAAGAATAGCGATAAAACAGTTTGGCAAAAAAGGCTGCTAAAAACTTGGAGAGAAATAACCCCACAACCATCGCTAAAGGGAAAGCAAAATTAAAGCGAATGGTTTCGATAAAAACAGGAATATCGAGTAACAAGCCCATACTGACAAAAAAGAAGGGAATAAATAGGGTACTGCCAACAAATTCTACTTTTTCCTCCACGGGGCTATGTCCTACCACATCATTCACCGCTAAACCGACTAGAAACGCCCCGACAATTTTATCGACATTAACCAGTTGCGCTCCCACTGAGGCGAGAAATACTACCAGCAGGACAAACAGAAACTGATTACTTTCTTCATCTCCCGTGCGTTGAAAATATTTTTTACCTGCCCAATCGACCCCAAATAAAACCAAAGCAGAATAAAGAACAAGCCCCACCAATTGGAAAGTTAAGCTAGCAGCAGACAAGTCTCCCGCATGAATGGCGATACAAATAGCAAGGACTAACAATGCAGCAATGTCAGTGAAGATTGTTGCGCCAATCGTGATAATGACCGATTCATTACTACTAACCCCAAGCCGATTCACAATCGGGAAGCCTAAAAGGGTATGGGAGGCAATAAGAGAACCAATGAGAATGGACGCATTCCAGCCAAAATCAAAGCCTTGGGCAATACCGAAGCCGAAAACAAGCGGGAAAATAAATGTAGCCAGACCAAAAGAGAGCGCGCGATTTTTCTTTTTCCGAAACTCTTCTAGATCAATTTCTAGACCCGCCACAAACATCAAATAGATTTTTCCCACATCCGACAGCAACTTCATGGTTTCACTGTCTTTGTTGAGGAGTTGTAAGCCATCATTACCGAGAATAATGCCCGCTACGAGTAACCCCACCAAACCGGGTAAGCGCAACCGCTCAAAAATCGGAGGAATGGTGAGACTGACTAGGAGTAGAATTGTAAATTCGACGAGTGGACTATCGGGGATAAAAGAAAACAAGGCTGCTCGATGTTAATCAACAAGAAGGTTAACCTTATCATAGTTTACGGCTCTTTTCTGCGATGACAAGGAGAACACAATTGAGCTCGGTTGTAGCCTATTATCATAGAACTACTCAGCGTTATCCCAAATTTTTTTATGTCTAATTCATCCAAAAACCGTCGCAATCAGCTTTCTGCGGAAAAATATAAACGTCTGCAAGCCGAAGCGAAAGCCCCTTACCGTGGTTTACGGAAAACAATTTATGTGGTGTTTGCAGCTTCCGGTTTAATCGGGGCATTTGTGATGGTGGCGAAGCTAGCTGCGGGACAAAATGTGACAGAAACTTTACCGAATTTAGCTTTACAAGTGGGCGTAGTCGCCTTAATGGTATGGTTGTTTCGTCAGGATACAGAAGCGGAGGAAAAATAGAGTTAATGACAGAATTTTGGTCTTCTCCTGATTTATCGGCTGCTGCGTTTATTGCGCCAAATGCGACGGTCATGGGCAAGGTCACAGTCAAAACAGGGGCAAATATTTGGTATAGTGCGGTAGTGCGAGGAGATGTGGAAAGGATCACGATTGGTGCACATACCAATGTTCAAGATGGTGCGGTGCTACATGGCGATCCTGGGGAACCGACGATTTTAGAAGATTATGTCACGGTTGGACATCGGGCGGTGATTCATTCGGCGCATATTGAGGAAGGCTGTCTCGTTGGCATTGGTGCTGTGGTCTTAAATGGGGTGCGAGTGGGAAAAGGAAGTATTATTGGGGCAGGATGTGTGGTCACAAAAGATGTTCCTGCGCGATCGCTGCTAATGGGAATTCCTGCGAAAGTGAAACGTGAAGTTTCGGAAGCAGAAGCAGCAGATTTGATTGAACACGCCAAACGCTACGAGAAATTAGCCCTTGTTCATGCCGGAAAAGACACTGATTTAGGATTTAAAAAAGAGAATTAAATAATCATTATCGCTCCCTCAAATCATCAGATTAACTACGGCGACGGCGGAGAAATCGTAACTTTCTTTTCCGTTTTGCTGCTTTTTCCTCACTGGTATCAACCGGATAAAAGCGTTCTAGCCAACCACTCCGCCAAAAGAAAATAATTAAGGACAGCGCGATCGCGCCCATGATTCCCAAACAGATATAATAGCCCCACTTCCACTCTAATTCCGGCATATGTTGAAAGTTCATCCCATAAACCCCAGCAATAAAGGAAAGGGGAATAAAAATGCTAGAGATAATTGTCAAAACCTTCATTACCTCGTTCATTCTATTACTCATCGAAGAGAGATAAACATCCATTAAACTAGAGGATAATTCACGGTAACTTTCGACAATATCTAAGAGTTGAATCACATGATCATAACAATCTCGAAAGTAAATTTCGACATCAGAACTAATTAAATTACTACCACTGCGCATTAAAGTTGTAATAACACTTTGTTGGGGCCAAATTGCCCGTCGTAATGCTAAAAGTTCGCGTCGGACTTTATAAATTTTTTCTAAGGTACGGCGATCTGGATTGAAAACTACTTCATCTTCTAATTCTTCGATCCGTTCACCATAGTCTTCTAGAACAGGGAAAAAACTATCAATAATTGTATCTAGCAATAAGTATGTGAGGTAATCAACACCAGAAGTCCGGATTTTACCTTTATCATTTTTCAGCCGATCGCGCACCGGATTAAAACAGTCGTGATTGGGTTCTTCTTGAAAGGTTAATAAATATCTTTTTCCTAAGACAAAACTTACTTGTTCAGAATAAAAACCATCTTCTTCTGGCTTTGGCTGTACTAAATGAACAATAATAATTAACTGTTCGTTATAATCTTCTACTTTCGGACGTTGTGGAACATTAACCACATCTTCTAAAAGTAACGGATGGAGCTTGAAAATTTGCCCAATTTGTTTTAGAATGTTTTCCGAGCCTAACCCTTGTATATCTAACCAAGACGCAGATTCACTTGCTAAATAATGTTCACACTTTAAGGGATCAATATTAACTCTTTTCACTGCGTGCTTGGCATCATAATCAATTAAAATAAGCTGTGAAGGCGCAGCATCTTCTTCAATCCATAACGTTCCGGGTTCACTCCCAGGTAAGTCAAAAAAGAAATCAAAATAATCTTCTTTGTCTTCATCATCTTCAAGAAAATCGGGATTGAAACTAGGAAATTGTGTCATTTTTACCTTAATTCATCATCAATAATGGATCATTCAGCACAACAGCTTTGGCAGCAAATTCTTGAACAGTTGCAACCTCAACTTAGCCCACCTACTTTTGAAACTTGGTTGCAAACTGTAACGCCACAAAGCCTCAATGATCACTGTTTAGTGATTTGTGCGCCCAATCCATTTTCACGAAACTGGTTACAAAAATATTATCTTCCTTTAATTACAAAGACAGCGCAAGGCTTAACCCATACTAACCTTACGGTTCAAATTACGACCCCTTTTGTTGCCAATGCAAACTCGGAAGAAGTGCCCTTAACGTGGTGGAAACAAAGCGAAGATTACATTAATAGCTTAGCAGGCGATCGCGCTTCTGAAAATACATTAAGCCCTAAACATACCTTCTCCGATTTTGTCGTTGGACCAAATAATCGCATGGCACACGCTGCATCTTTAGCCGTTGCAGAATATCCAGGAAGAGAATTTAATCCCCTGTTTATTTGTGGGGGAGTGGGGTTAGGAAAAACCCATTTATTACAAGCAATTGGGCACTATCGTTTAGAACTTTATCCTCAGTCCAAAGTCTTTTATGTTTCTACTGAACAATTTACCAACGATTTAATTAATGCCATTCGTCATGATCAATTACAACAATTCCGAGAACATTATCGAGCAGCGGACATTTTATTAATTGATGATATTCAATTTATTGAAGGCAAAGAATATACCCAAGAAGAGTTTTTTCATACCTTTAATACCCTTTATGAAGCCGGAAAACAAGTGGTACTCGCATCCGATCGTCCACCGAAACAAATTCCTAGTTGTTCCGAAAGATTGTCTTCTCGTTTTGCCATGGGCTTAATTGCCGATATTCAACCCCCTGATCTGGAAACACGAATGGCAATTCTTCAGAAAAAAGCCGAATCCGATCATCTTCCCTTATCCCCTCAAATTGTTGAATATTTAGCCAGAAATTATCCCTCGAATATCAGAGAATTAGAAGGAGCGTTAACACAAGTTGTTGCCCATTTATCGTTATCAGGCTTATCTTTAACCTTAGAAAATGTGACCTCTCTTTTAAATCCGCCCCAAGCTAAACTCAGTACGTCTCCTGAACGAATTTTACAAGTGATTTCGGAATATTTTCAGGTTTCCGTCGCTGATTTAAAAGGGAATTCTCGCCGTCGGGAAATTAGTTCTGCGCGACAAATTGGAATGTATTTAATGCGCCAACATACCAACTTGAGCTTACCCAAAATTGGCGAAGTTTTTGGCGGAAAAGATCACACAACAGTGATGTATAGTTGTGAAAAAATTGCTCAACAGCAAGAACAAAACCCTGAATTTAATCATACCTTACGTCAACTCAGTGATCGCGT
>JAVLCL010000144.1:0-7809 GCA_031580825.1 Halothece sp. Uz-M2-17 | reverse complement strand
TCATAATATTTATTGTTCAGTTCTTATTGTTTACCCTCTCCCCGTCTTCAGAATAGCTTTTGGATTGGGTTTCACTGCATTGGTCTATATTTTAACTAATGAGAAATGCTATGATATTCTTCTGGGAAAAGCCTTCGCCTCATTTCTTCCCTGCATATCATCAGATATCTGTCAACCCTACTTAACAAAGATTCAAACCTAGTTACAAAAATCAATGCAACTCGTTCCAAAAAACTTGACAGCTTAATTGGGTCTAGCGACGAAAGAATCAGGTTTTTTGCTTATTTGTTGAAATTGAGACAAAAGCTCCCTCTGGATTATTATTTTCCTTAGCATACCTGAAACGCCGTAATTTCGTCAAGAATTCTCTCTCTATTTTTGTGTTTAAGAAAGATTAAGAGGGTTGATTGAAATAAAAGTCTTATTAAAAAAATCTTTTATATAAGCTGCACTGATATTTAAGTCAAAGCCAACAGGGGATGTTGATATTTTTTTTCTTGCTAGGTAGGAAAAAAAGAATTTTGATTAAAGTTGTTTTTCGTGGCGTTTCCCAATTTCAGATTCGAGAAAATATCGATCGCGCCCCTGTGTTTTTGCCTGATACAGCGCCAAATCTGCCTCTGTTACTAACGCTTTCCAAGAGGTTTCAACGGTGGGAATCACACTTGCGATGCCTAAACTAAGGGTCAATTGTTCACGAAAACAGTGTAAAGCATGAGGAATTGTTTGTTGCGCGATCGCGCTGGAAGGAAAAAGGATGTTCGTTCTATTAATCTTTGAAATCTTAGCAGGATCCCATCAGTAAGGAAACTGACCACTTTTTGAACAATTGTCCAATCAATAATCAGAGTACAAACTAAGTAAAAACAAGATTGTGCTTTATTTTGATTGGGACGAAAACAAACGTTTGTCGGAATTGAAAGAGGAGCGCGATCGCGCATAGAAGTAAAGATCACTCGAAATCTCTGGTATCCGAGGAGTGATTAGGGCTTTAAGATCGGGAAACCGTAATATGACGACCTAGAGAGGGCTGAAAAGAAAAAGGATTAGAGTTTTCTTTACTGTATTTACAACCACCTACTAATCAAGAGTGCTTAAAAATTATTAAACTGTATGTCTTATATCATCTCAATGACTAGTATCCAATTAATATGGCAAAGGTAAGTAAGTCAGGATATAGGTATGACAACGGGATATACTCTGGTATAATTACTCTGATTTTTCTAGAGTTTTTACATGGAATTAGAGACAAGTATATTTATTTGGGTGGTAACTTTCCTAATTGGAATAACAATGCTAACTTACAGAAACTTTTACTCAAAAGAAATCAGAGAAAAAATTAATACAGGAGAAAAGGTAGGAACCATACCTCTAACAGTAATTACTTTAGGCTTACCATTTATATTAGGGAAATTAACAATGAAAACTGATTTACTAGAAGCAATATCTAAACTTAGCAGTATAGGAACACCTCTCATCGCATTACTCGCATATATAGAATATAAAAGTAAAACAGCTAATAAAGTTAATGAAAAACAACTTGATACAGTAATTGAATTAGTTAAGTATATAAGAGGATATAGATATTTTGAGTCAACAGAAAAAATTTGCTATGAATATGATGATGGAAAAACTGATTTAATAGGTATATATAATTTAACGTCTCCAGAAGATGTAGTTATATCTTATGAAAGGTTCAATGATTTCAAGAGTGAATTAAATAAGTATGTCAATGATCCAGTGTTACCAAGCCCTATAGCTTGTAAAATTAAAAATTTTCTGAGTAACGTCAAAGAAACAAAAGAATATCCTAAATTGGGATCTCATATTGAATACCCTAGCTTTAAAGAATGTAGGGATACTCTAAAATATAAATCAGATGGTAAAATTATATTAAAACAATATGTAGGTGAAATTATTATGGCGATAGATGATTGGTTAATGGAAAACCAAGTAAAAAATATTAATTTGCCCAAAATAGATAAAGAGAGTATTAGAAAAAAGAAAAACTCTTACAATAAAACTGAAAAGATATAGGGTAAATTGATTAACCAAATAATAGGATAACAATTTCCGATTACAGTAGTTGGGCTTACTTGAACTCTTACGCTGCTATGGGGATTGTGGGTAAGCTAAGATAGTAATAAGTTCCGATAATAGTTTAAAAGCAGACATTAAGCAGAATAGACTTGAGTTTTTGACGGTTAACTTACGAAGGCTGACTTTAATGCGACTATCTTCCCAATGCAATTGCAAGAAAAAAGACTCAATCAATATGTGATGATACTCTTCGATTTAGAAAACGAAAGGGCAGCACTTTTAAGTTAAGATACTCAATCAGTCGAAACCAAATACAAAAACAGGTCACTCTCCAAGGATGAAGACCGATGATATTTTTTATCAAATCTTTCAAACCTCGCCAGCACTCGCATTTGAATTAATGGGAGAAATTCCCCCCTGCCAGTATGAGTTTCGTGCACAGGAAGTGAAATCATTTGGCTTCCGTACCGATGGCTTAATGTTTCCCCAATCTGACAATCCTAATCATCCAATTATTTTTTTGGAAGCGCAAATGCAGCGCGATCGTAATCTGTATTATCGGATTCTCAATGAACTCACCACCTATTTACGTCAATACCAGCCTCCCAATCCTTGGCGAGTAATTGTCCTTTACCCACAGCGATCCGTGGAACAAGAAGTCCCACAACTAGAGCAGATTCTTTCCTTTTGCAATTTATCTCGTTTCTATCTCAATGAACTGACTGATGGGGGATCTTTAAGTCAAGATATCTTACGATTGATTGTGACTTCTCAAACCGAAGCCGAGAGTAAAGCCAGACAATTATTACAGCGTACTCAAAAAGAATTATTAGAACCATCGCAACGAACAAATTTTCTAGAATTGTTAGTAGAGATTACCGCTCGAATTTTCCCAGAATTAAGTCAAGAGGAGATTAGGAGAATGCTAGAGTTAGTCCCCTTTACCCAAACGCGGTTTTATCAAGAAGTCAAACGAGAAGGTCGCCAAGAAGGTCGCCAAGAAGGTCGTGAGGAAGGAATGCGATCGCTGCTGATGCGACAACTATTCCGACGGTTAGGAGAGATTCCTCAAAGCGCACAAACTCAAATTGAGCAATTAACCCTTGAACAGACAGAATCTTTAGCTGAAGCGCTACTTGATTTTACCTCTCTTGAAGATTTGCTTAGTTGGTTACAACAGTCTCCTCAAAATTGAGAGTGTTCCGTAGAGTCTCTTACCTCCTCTGTCTTCGAGGATGATTGAGATTTAAGGACGTTCGTGGAGAAACCAGCGTTGCGTTTGCAGTAACGCCCTAGCGTGTTCTCGTAGCGTAATGCCGAGTAATTCAAGAGTACAATGATAGCAGTTAACCGCACTCAAACAAGTTCTATGGTTCGCGCTCATGTTTATATTTCCGGAAAAGTGCAAGGCGTTGGGTATCGACTTTCCACCCAAAGTGAAGCGGTGAAATTAGGCATTAAAGGCTGGGTGAGAAATGTGTTTGATGGCAGTGTGGAAGCTGTTTTTGAAGGGGAACAAAAAGCAGTGGATCAAATGATTCAATGGTGTCATCAAGGACCACCCGCAGCCGTGGTTAAGAATGTTCAAGTGGAATATGAAACCCCAGAAGGGTTTTCTCAATTTCAAGTAGCAGCTTGACGAATCATCTCAGCTATTTGTCCCGCGCTATCTTCTACGGCGAGGGTCTTCGCACTCTCTCGCATTTTATTCAGGGTTTCGGGAGAGGCTAGCCATTGTCTAACGGTTTTTTTCAGCAGTTCTGGGGTTAAGTCTTCTTGGCGATAGCACACCGCTGCACCTGCATCGACAAAGGTTTGGGCGTTATAGGCTTGATGATCTTCGGCTGCGTAGGGATAGGGAATGAGAAGCGATGGGGTTCCCGTAATTGCTAACTCCGTTAATGTTCCTGCACCGGCGCGACTAATGGCAAGGGTTGCCCGTTGTAGGAGTCCTGCCATATTATCGTAGAAGGGAAAGGTGTAGTATTGGGGCTGTTGAAAACTATTGACCTCGCGATCGCGCTCTCCGGTCAAATGAACAATCACGGCACCCGCATCTAACCAAGCCTGAGCACTATCCCGCACCAGTTGATTTACGGCAACCGCCCCTTGTGACCCCCCCAGAACAACAATTAAGGGCGCATCTTCTGGAATCGATAAGTCGAGCGGTTGAGGAGAATGAAAGGCTTTGCGCACTGGCGTACTGACCCAAATGCTGCGCTGACGGGGAAAAAATTGTTCCGCACTGGGAAACCCTAAAGCAACAGTATGACACCAACTGGCAAACCAACGGGTAACTTTTCCGGGGATGGCGTTTGATTCATGAATAATAACAGGAATGCCTCGAATACGGGCTGCAATAATTGCTGGAGCGGAGATATATCCTCCCGTGGTAAAGACGGCTTTAATCTTGTGTTTTCCCATCAGAGAAAGCACTTTTGTCACCGCAGGGGGAAGCCGAAAAGAAACCCCAATTGTTCCGAGGGCTAACCGCTTTTTCATCCCTTCAATGTTGATCGTTGTTAAGGGATAGCAAGCGGGAACCAGTTTCGTTTCTAAACGATTAGGAACGCCCAACCATTGAATATTGTAATCCGCTAATTCTTCGGCAACTGCAAGCGCAGGAAATAAATGTCCGCCCGTACCACTGGCTGCAATTAAAATCGTCGGTTTCTCGCTCATTTTTCTAATTCTTCCACCGTTGCACTCCCGTCAGCTTTTAACCAAGCAATGTGGTTAATTCCCTTTTTTTGAGCATAGTTTCTCATGTTATCTACAGCCCCTTCGGCTAGGGCTAATTCTACCCGTAAAGAAGGGTTTTCCTGCCGTAATTGTTGGGCGTAATTCAAGGCAGAAACTTGCGCTTTTGTATTTTCAGGAATCACTAACCAATCACTAGCCGGAGTGGTTTCGGGGAGCTTTTTTTGTCGCAGTAAACAAGTTTGTAAGGCTTCTAAATTCAGGGCAAAACCGATGCCGGGTCGGGTTTCTCCTTGGGGATGATAGAGTCCTAAAAGTTGGTCGTAACGCCCGCCTTGTCCGATGATGCAAGTTTCTTGTTCGGTTTGGGCAACAACTTCAAACACGATGCCAGTGTAGTAGTCAATGGTTTGTAATAAACTTAAATCTAAGGTGAGGGAAAAAGAGGCGGTTTCCGTTAATAATTCCAGCAACGATCGCAGCTTAGTGACAATTGTTTTTCCGGTTTCATCTAAATTCAACTGCGAGACTTTTTCTAATACGGTTTCGGGGTTTCCTCGTAAGTCAAATAAGAGTAAGGCTCGTTCTCTTAATTCCTCAGTTAACGGTAACTTTTCTAAGCTCACCCGATCTAAATGGGCAATACAATAGCGAACATCCGCTCTCACTTTTTCGGGAAATGGCTCTAGCAGCGATCGCGTTAATCCCGCTTCTCCTAACACTAAATGCCACTGTTCGATTCCCACCTGTTGCAAGCAATCGCGGAGTAATAAAATAATCTCGCTGTCGGCTAAAACACCCGTTGCGCCAATGAGTTCGACACCCGCTTGATAGGATTCCATTTGTTCCCCATGATGCCCTTGGGAAGACCGAAATACATTACCGTTATAGAATAGCCGTTGCGGGTAAGCCGTTCGTTCCATGCGGGTAACCACAGCCCGCGCGATCGAAGCGGTAAACTCGGGACGTAACCCCAAGGGTTCATCACTCCCATCTTGGAGTGGAATCACTGTTGAGGGTTCAATTGCGCCCCCTGCGGTGAGCATCTCCACCCATTCGAGAGTGGAGGTAATAATTTGTTGATATCCCCACTGGGAAAATACGACTTCCAAGTTTTCCGAAAGCCATCGCTTTTGCGTTACTTCTACAGGAAGCCAGTCTCTTGCACCGGCGGGAGCTTGATGAAGCATAAATGTTGAGGTCATTACACTGTGCTAACCTAAACCGAGTCCTTTCTCAGTTAATCATAAGTTGGGGCGAGTTCAAACCATCTTTAACGAGAACTGAAAAAATTAGTGCGCTGCTGCTTCTTTTTTGCAGTGAGAGTATATTAAGTTATCAGACTCCAAACTAGGGGGTTAACCTCTAGAGTTCTTGTCGGGAAAGGATAGTCGGAGTTTGTTTGCTAAACTTAATTGTTAAGAAATTTATTTTTGGCACTATTTCCCATTATGATACAAGCATATCAGAATCGGATTACTAATTCAAGTCATAATAATAAAGAAAAAAATCCCTCATTCAGGAAGCAGAGATGAAGTTAACGAATTGGATCATTGATGATAGTAAACAAAATCGTCAGTTTTGGCTGAGTCTGAGTTTTACCTTTGCAGCCGTTTATAGTTTGCTGGCGTTACAAGAAGCCTTTAGTCAGGAATATGTCATTCAAGATGATGCAAGGCAGCACGTTTTTTGGACACTCCGTTTTCTCGATTCTGGTTTATTTCCCAATGATTTAATTGCGGACTATTTTCAATCCGTTGCGCCGTTAGGTTATGAGTTTTTATATCAATTGACAGCGCAGTTGGGGATTAGTCCTGTCTTTTTCAGTAAACTGCTTCCGTTGGGATTAGATTTAATTTTAACTGGCTATTGTTGGGGCATTACGTTAGAAATTTTTCCTCTCCCTCTCGCGGGATTTCTCAGTACCTTACTGCTGAATCAATATTTATGGTTACGGGATGATTTAGTTTCAGGAACTCCCGTTGCCTTTATCTATCCGTTATTCACTGCATTTATTTATTACTTACTCCGGAAACAATTACTTCCTTGTTTAGTCAGCATCATTTTACTCGGTTTCTTTTATCCGCAAGGGGTTTTGATTGCAGCGGGTGTTTTAGTCTTACAGTTAATCACTTGGAAGCAAGGAAAATTGGGTTTAGCTTCTTCTCAACAGTGTCGCTTTTGTCTTTGGGGACTTTTCGTTTCGGTGGTAGTGGTACTATTTTATGCCTTGCAATCTTCCGAATATGATCCGGTCATTACTGCTGAACAAGCAAAGACGATGTTGGAATTTTTAGAAGATGGAAAAAGTGAGTTTTTTGTGAGTGATTCTGGAGACTATTGGGTAACGGGACAAAGAAGTGGATTGATGCCTCGCTTTCAAACCGTCTTACCGTTAATTGCAACGGGGGTTTTGTTACTCTTACTTCCGTTTCGACATCGGATTATTTTATTTGCAAAGCTAACGGAAAAAGTCAGTATTTTATGGGAAATCACGTTAGCCTCTTTCGGAATGTTTCTCTTATCTCATCTCTTTTTATTTGAATTACATCTTCCCAGTCGTTATACCGAACATACATTGCGTTTGGTTAGCGCGATCGCGGGTGCAATGGCGTTTGTTTTTTTAATCGCAATTTTGATACAAATCAATCAACGATTCCAGCAACCTTATCGGGGGTTAAAAGAGAGTTTTGTTATTAGCGCGATCGCGTTGCTGTTAGCGATTCCGCTTTTAAATCCTTTAGCCATGGATGAGTTTCCTGATACCGAATATGTAACAGGTAATTATCCCCAACTCTATCAATTTTTACAAGAACAACCGCAAGATAGTTTAGTGGCTTCCGTGATTGAAGAAGTGAATAACATTCCCGTTTTTGCCAGGCGATCAATTTTAATTGGTGGTGAAGGTTATCCAGTTCCCTATCAGTTAGGATACTATCAAGAAATTCAAACCCGAACCCGAGATTTAATTGCAGCTTATTACACCTCTAACTTAGAGATGCTACAAGGTTTTATTCAAGATTACAATATTGATTTGATTCTAGTGCAAGCGGGAGTTTTTAGTCCTGC
>JAVLCL010000143.1:0-7825 GCA_031580825.1 Halothece sp. Uz-M2-17 | reverse complement strand
TTGCCCCTCATCGTAATTATTCCGTTACCCGACGTTATCTCATTCTTACTCAAACTCGGAATGGAAAATGTGGTTTAGTTGCAGAAAGTCCCCCGTCAATGCTAGAAATTCCTTTAAGTACGATTCGCCCGCTTCCCACTGCGTATCGCCAACAGGGAGAATTATCCTTTGTCAGTCATTTGGCGGTTTTACCAAAAACAGGTGGAGAAGAAACCATTGATGTCTTTCTTTTAGGCGTAAGTCCCTTACTGGGGGATAATGAAACCAGACTTGATTCTCCAGCGCGATCGTCCCAGCATCAGTTCATGCGAATCAGCCTAGAAACCTTTCATGTGCTGCTTCCTGTGGGATATATCGTCAAAGCAATTCCATTCTCGAAACAAGCCTTATCTCCCCTTTCTAAGGCGACTGAAGGTATTTTAGGCGATTATCCTTGGCAAGGAGAAACCCTGCAACTCCTCGACCTCAATCAGCTTCTTGGCTATTCCTCCTTACTAGACTCCGATCATTCCCATAAAACTCTCACTATTCTAATCATTCAACAGCAACAGCATTATCTCGGACTGTTAGTCAAAGCCGTGCGCCAACTAGAATGGCGAGATCTCCAAACCTTACAACCAATCAACGATCATCCCTTTTTACAAGGAAAATTCGATCCAGAAACCTTTTTACTGAAACTCAGCGAAGTTATAGCAGTAACTAGTCACCAATGAGTAATAACAGTATAAACCTTGGAAAATACTTATCTTTAAAAACCTTTTGTACTTGTAGCCAAACTTATTGGAAATATAAGGATAAAATTAATCCTTATCCGCAATCTTCAGAAAGTATTACTGCAATCAAAAACTTAAATACCTCTATTATTGATCCCATTATTGATCACTTTGGACAAGAAAAATTTAAGCTCACTTACGGCTTTTGTTCATCGGATTTAAAACGGTTTCTCAATCAAAAAGATCCCAATACAGGACTTAAAAATGGTCGCGTTGATCCCACTCGTGACCAACACATGGCGCACGAAATTAATCGTAATGGAAACTATCATTGTAAACGCTTAGGGGCAGCTTGTGATTTTATTATCTTAAACGTTAAAAGCGACAAAGTAATAGATTGGATTGTTTCTGTTCCTCTCCCCTTTGATTCTCTTTACTACTATGGAAAAACCCGACCCATTCATATCAGTTATGGTCCGGAAAATAAACAAGTGATTTGGACATTTACAGAGAAAGGAACACCGACTCGTAAAGGAACAGAAAAATGGCGCAAACAATTAACAAAGTAATCTCTGTGTTCCTCTGTGACTCTGTGGTTCAAAAAAACCATGCTTAACCTTGTAGTCGCCAACCCGACTTAACCACTTGGCGCGATCGCGCAATCACTAATGAATCAGAAGGAACATCATCCGTTACGACAGATCCCGCAGCAACCGTTACTTCCTCTCCTAACGTCACCGGCGCAACCAAAACACTATTCGATCCGGTTTTAGAATAATTCCCGATGTAGGTTTGATGCTTATTCACCCCATCGTAATTCGCCGTAATCGTTCCCGCACCAATATTAACCTTCGTTCCCAAAGTTGCATCTCCAAGATAGGATAAATGCGCGACATTACACCCTTCTCCCAGTTGGGTATTCTTCATTTCTACAAAATTTCCCACGCGACAACTTGATCCCACTTTTGCTTTTCCTCGCAAATGGGCATAAGGACCAATGCGACTTCCCGCTTCCACCACACTATCGCTTAAAACCGAATAGAGAACCGTTACATTTTCTGCCAGTTCGCTATTTTCAATCATACTCCCCGGACCAAGGCGACAACCTGATCCAATCACCGTTTTCCCTCGCAGATGAGTTTGCGGTTCAATGGTGACATCAGGGGAGAGTTCTACCGTTTCATCAATGGTAATGCTATCAGGGTCAATTAAAGTGACACCCGCCATTAACCATTTCTCCTTGATACGTTGTTGTAGAGTGGTGTAAGCATCTGCCAGATGTTTACGATGATTAATCCCACTAATTTCTGCAATGTCCGCTACATCCATCGCCATCACTGGCGAGAGAGAGGTAAAAACATCCGTTAAATAATATTCTTTTTGGTCATTCTCTGCGGAAAGATGCGGTAAGATTTCCGCTAACTTTTGCCAATTAAAACAATACACACCAGCATTAATCCGTTGATTGAGCTTTTGGTCTGGGGTACAATCTCGATCTTCAATAATAGCTTCCACTTGATTGGTTTCATCACAGAACACCCGTCCATAACCTTGGGGGTGATCTAACTGTGCGGTTAATAAAGTTGCAGCATTTCCATTCGTTTGATGAGTTTCGAGAAGTTGCTGTAAGGTTTCCTGACGTAAAAGCGGAACATCCCCATTGAGAATCAAAACATTTTCATCACTTCCTTGTAACGGGGGAAGTAATTGTTGAACTGCATGACCCGTTCCTAACTGCTGTTCTTGTAAAATAAACTCTACCTGATTCCAATGGCTGAGACTCGCCTTGACTTCCTCTGCGCCATAACCGACAATCACAAAATAGCGCGAGGGTTGAATTAAAGCACAACTGTCTAAAACTCGCTCTAACATCGACTTTCCGCCCAAAGGATGCAATACTTTCGGCAGACTTGACTTCATACGGGTTCCCCGTCCGGCGGCTAAAATTGCAACTGCGACCATTGTTAACTGTTGGAGATGAAGGTAAACGATCAAAGTTAGAGCGTACCGCTTTCAGGACAAACGCGCAAGGGAGTTAGAGAAAAACGATCGCGCTTGACGGGCAGCTTGTTAAACTGATATAGATTGATAACGCAAAATGTCTTACTTCCAGCCAGCATGACCTCTTCTTCTTTGGATCTAGAAACGCAACTCACTGACTTAAAAGCCGAGGCAATGGGCGCGATCGCGCAATCGAGTGATTTAGAGACCCTCGAACAACTGCGAGTACAATATCTTGGTAAAAAAGGACAACTGTCACAAGTGCTGCGGGGAATGGGTAAACTGTCCGCCGAAGAACGTCCCCGGATTGGTTCGTTAGCCAATGACATCAAAGAAGAAATTCAAAGCGCGATCGAACAAACCCGCGAAAACTTACAACGCGCTCAACTCGAAGCGCAACTGGCTGCGGAAACCCTTGATGTGACGATGCCCAGCGTGATGCGTCCCCTCGGACAAGTGCATCCCCTTAATGGCATGATTGACCAAATGCTGGATATTTTTGTGGGGTTAGGATATACCGTTGCGGAAGGATTTGAAGTGGAAAGCGATTACTACAATTTTGAAGCCCTCAATACCCCGCAAGATCACCCCGCACGGGATATGCAAGATACGTTTTATCTTCCTGATGGCAACTTATTACGGACTCATACCTCATCAGTGCAAATTCGCTACATGGAAAAACATGATCCGCCCATTCGAGTGATTGCGCCAGGGCGAGTCTATCGCCGAGATACTGTTGACGCAACGCATTCAGCGGTTTTTCACCAATTGGAACTATTAGCCATTGAAGAAAGGTTAAGGTTTACAGATCTGCGAGGGACAATTAAAGAGTTCTTACGACAAATGTTTGGGGAGGATCTAGACGTTCGGTTTCGGGCGAGTTATTTCCCGTTTACCGAACCTTCAGCAGAAGTCGATGTGCAATGGAATGGGAAATGGTTAGAAGTCTTAGGCTGCGGGATGGTTGATCCGAATGTTTTAAAAGCGGTCGGTTACGATCCCGAACGCTACACCGGTTTTGCTGCGGGTTTAGGCGTGGAACGCTTTGCCATGGTTTTACACCAAATGGATGATATTCGTCGCCTTTACAACAGCGATTTACGCTTTCTCAAACAGTTTATTTAACTCAGTTAGGATTTTTTTCAATCGTCAAAGAGATCATCATCAAACTCAGCTTTGAGTTCTCGCGCCATGAGGGCTTGTACTGCTTGTTGAGCCGTTGATTTTCCTCTCAATAGTCGATAGACTTGTGCCGAAATCGGGACAGGGATCCCTTGCTGACGGGCTAAACGGACTAACACTTGGGTGGTGTTAACCCCTTCAGCAGTTCCTTCCAAATGCTCTAAAATATCTTCCAGACTCTTACCTTGGGCTAAACCATATCCCACTTGATAATTCCGAGACAGTGGACTGTCGCAAGTGGCGAGTAAGTCGCCTAACCCCGATAAACCAAAGAAGGTTTCACTAGAAGCCCCTAATGTCGTTCCAATACGGATCATTTCGGGGAGGGCGCGAGTGAGTAGTCCCGCTTTAGCATTGGTTCCTAAGTTTAAGCCATCACAAACACCAGCTGCGATCGCGATGACATTTTTTAGCGTTCCCCCTAATTCGGTTCCAATGGGATCATTATTGATATAAACCCGAAATGTCTCACAAGCAAACATTTCTTGGACAGATTCAGCAGCAGCGTCATCTTCACTCGCCATCACCGTTGCTGCGGGAAGGTTTTGTTGAATTTCTTTGGCTAAATTAGGACCCGATAAAACAACTACAGGATGATCGGGGAAGGCTTCTTGCCAAAGTTGGGAAGGGGTGTGAGTGGTTTCGGGATCTAAACCTTTGGTTGCGGTGACAATAATCGTATTTTCAGGAATTCCAATTTTTTTAACTTGGTCAATAATCGAAGTTACCCCTTTCATGGAAATCGCAGAGAGAATAATTTCTGCATCTTCAATGACCGATTTTAGGCTTTCTTTGCTGCGTCGTGACCATAACCGGACATGGTGATCGCTACGTTCAGCAACTGCTGCTAAAGTCGATCCCCAAGCCCCTGCACCGAGAACAGTTGTAATTTTCTGAGAGTTAGCTTCTACTTCTGTTGAGTTATTTGATTTAGATGTTGTATGAACCATTGCTTTAATAATTAATATTTGTTATTGGTTATTTGTTATTGGTTATTTGTTCTTTGGTATATGTCTTACCGTAATCCAGCACCGACTGTCGATATTATTATTGAATTGCGCGATCGCGCTCATCGACCGATCGTCTTAATTGAACGGAAAAATCCTCCTTTTGGTTGGGCAATTCCAGGGGGGTTTGTCGATTATGGGGAATCTGTAGAAACCGCAGCCCAACGGGAAGCCCAAGAAGAAACCGGTTTAGATGTCGAACTAATTGAACAGTTTCAAGTGTATTCTGATCCGCAACGAGACACCCGCAAACATACCATTAGTATTGTCTTTCTTGCCAGCGCGATCGGGACTCCCCAAGCCGATGATGATGCCAAAAACCTAGAGCTTTTCTATCTCTGGGAACTCCCGAAAAACTTATGTTTTGATCACGATAAAATTCTTACCGACTACCGTCATTATCGAGATTATGGTTGGCGACCTAACTTAATCGGTTCTTCAATGGGTGAGTAAACTTGATAATCCAAATTCGGGAAAATATTATCAATTGTTTCCACTTTTTCTAACCAAGCGCGATCCAGTTTTTCGCCCATAATTTCATCATACAGTTTATTAAACCGTCTTAAGTGTGATCGCGTTCGACGCACTGCATAAGGAACCATGGTTCCGGTTCGCATAATAAACGCCCAATCGGAAGACTGCGCCAATAATAACTCTCTTGCTGCTTGATTCAAGGCTCGTTTTTCCCATTCATCTTGGGCTTGACGCTGACTCAACTCAATCATCCGTTCTGTCGCTTCGTGTAAATGCGGATAAATCCAAGCATTGGCTTCATTAACCCAATATTCATGAAAGCCTTTATACCCCCAACTCGATTGCGAGGGCTTACACACCTGCTGCACAGGTTCCAAACGCAGATATTCGGCTAAATGTACCATCTTATAAGTCGTTTGGTCATACCAAGATTTACGAATCAAATAATCAATAAACCAGGGACCCTCATACCACCAATGACCAAATAATTCGGCATCATAGGGAGACACCACTAAGGGCTGACGTTGCATAATTCCTGATAAATGTTCAATTTGTCGCTCTCGATTAAAAACAAAATTCCCGGCGTGTTCTGCTGCTTTTTCTCGCGCCCAGTAAGGGTCATACAGTTTCTTTTCGCCTAACCCTGCGGTGCGACTGGTAATTTTATGGTATTTAATCCCTGTATTTTTCCGTTGTCCATTGGGGAGAATATAAGGCTTAATATACTCATATTCTGCTTCCCAACCTAAATCTTTATAAAACTCGCGATAAACCGGATCTCCGGGATAGCCCACTTGCGACGACCACACCTGCTGAGAGGATTCATGATCGCGCCCAAATGCAGCCACTCCAGTTTCCGTATAAATGGGAGCATAAGTGCCATAACGCGGACGAGGACTCGCATATAAAATCCCATGTCCATCCATGAGGAAATAGCGCAATCCTGCATCTGCCATGAAACGCTCTAACCCATCATAATACGCACATTCGGGTAACCAAATCCCTCTCGGCGAACAACCAAAATTTTCTTCGTAATGGTTACAAGCGATTTCAATCTGCGCCCGTACCGCTTCTGGATACATTTTCATCAATGGGAGATAGCCATGGGTTGCTGCGGAGGTAATAATCTCTAAATTATTACTCTCTTGAAAGGCCTTAAACGCCGTAACTAAATCACGATTATGTTTTTCCCACGTCTGGCGAACCCGTGCAAACTGATTAATGTAATGTTGGGCTAAATACTGGAGATGTCCATTATTAGCATTGTGCTGAAGTTCTTTTGCAGCCAGTTCCTGCAACTTTGCCAAATGATTATCATACCGCTCTTGTAAAAAGGAATCTCGCAACATCGACACCAAAGGCGGTGTCATACTCATGGTTAACTTAAATTCAATGCCATCTTGTTTTAATTCCTCAAATGTCTGCAAAAGAGGGATATAGGTTTCCGTAATGGCTTCAAATAACCATTCTTCCTCTAAAACATAGTCACTTTCAGGATGACGAACAAAAGGAAGGTGAGCGTGTAAAACAAGTGCAAGGTAACCAAGAGCCATAAATAAATGTTTCCCTAGACATACTTATCCTTCATTTTATAACTCTTGCGAGCATAGATGCCTCTAGCTAGAAATTTTGAAACCCAACTATTCTTCTTTCAGCGACCCGTCTTGCTGATCCATGATTATTAAAATCAGTAAAGAGGTCATTCCCTCCACTACTATCCAAACCGCCTCAGTTCAAGAATCATTCTCTGGTAAGTTACCAAACTGCTGCTGATAGCGGGCTAAACGGGCTTCTAGTTCAAGCACTCGTTGATGTTCTTCCTCTGCACGTCTTTCCGCATCTTCTCGGGCTTGTACCGCTTGTTTTAAGGCTTGGGCTAACTCTTCAGGAATGAGTAATTTCTCTCCTGTATCAACGCGATAGAAGCCAATGAGCGTATCTTCTACCTGTAAGTCTAGGTTCAACGGTTTACTATGTCCATCCTGAATGAATTGATAGGTTTCATTCACTAAACGATAACCACGCAATTTTTCTTCGATCCATTCTCCTTTCGGATCAAATAGCCAATATTCCGTGACCCCTAAATTCTCATAGAGTGTTTTCTTCGTTTCTAAATCTTCCCGTTGCGTTCCTTTGGAGGTCATTTCAAAAATAACTGCAGGAATTTGTCCTTCTTCCCAAATTTTATAATTATCTCGCCCCCCAGGGGTCACATTAAAGATAACCATCACATCCGGTGCGACTCGCAGTTTGGGAAACCCTTGGGCATAGTATAAAAATTGATTGCTCAAGACAGTTGCTTGCTGATCACTCAGATATTGACGTAACACTTCCAACGTCGTCAATATTGCATTCAGATGAACGTAACTTTCTGCCAAAGGTTCACCATCCTCACTGGGATAAAAAATCTCTGAACGGGTCTCACTGGGATGAAAAGTGGTCATAGAT
>JAVLCL010000142.1:0-7831 GCA_031580825.1 Halothece sp. Uz-M2-17 | reverse complement strand
GGGAATAAATCGCTACCGAGGTCATAGACTTGATCTGGAGGAATATAGTCAATCACTTCTGGTTCGAGAATATAAATCCCAGTATTAATTTTTGTACTGAGAGCCTCTTCTACAGACGGTTTTTCTTGGAAAGCAGTGATGCGGTTATTGTCATCTGTTACGACGACCCCATAACTGGATACCTTATCTTGAGGAACATCTTTCGTGATCACGGTCGCGATCGCGCCACTTTCTTTATGTTGGCGGAGAGCTTCAGTTAAATCTAAATCAATTAAGGCATCCCCACAAAGAACCACAAAAGTATCATCAAAAAACTTATTAAAATCTTGAATACGTCGAATCCCGCCCGCAGATCCCAACGCTTCACCCACTAATTCCCCATCAACAATTCGTCCCTCAAAGGAGTAAGCAATATCAACCCCAAATCGCTGACCATCGCGAAAATAACTTTCAATTTCATGGGCAAGATGGCTCACATTCACCATTACCTCATCAAAGCCATGTTGGCGTAACAGTTCTAACAAAAACTCCATTACTGGCTTCTGTAAAATCGGGATGAGTGGCTTAGGAATAGTATAAGTAATGGGTCGGACACGAGTACCTTTCCCTGCTGCCAAAATCATGGCTTTCATAGCGCGTTGACTCCTCAATTCTCTTAATCGGTTGATTGATTCCTCTTTTCCCAGTAGATTCAGAGGATAGCTCCCTAAACTGCATTGTAGCGATTATTAGCAATGCAATTTTGTTCTCAGATGACCAATTGGTTCTGAGTCAAGGAAATTTTAGAATATTGCTCTCAGGTGAATTTAAGATTTGATCCATGCTACCCTCTGTCTGAACTGCCCACATTTTCACTTACCAGAAAGCGCAAATGTAAGTCTTGATAAAACTCTTCTTGGGATAATTCCACTTTAGATTGTGCCGATAGTAAGAGTAAAGCCCAAAAAATGCCAACTCGATTTCCCCGTTCACTGAGGGGTTCCGATTCAAGGCTAGGTTCTTCTTTTTGTGTCTCCCAACGGGCACTTAAGTAATCTAAAGTCATCCAAGAGGCTTCAGACTGAAAACCCGACATTTCCTGACATAAAAACTGTTCCAATTCAATGGCAAGTTCCGTTAAGTTTTCATTGTGCGCCAGATGAGAAATCATCTTTGCCGTTTCTCGCGAAGACGGAGATTTTTTGCGAGGTTGACGGGGTGATTCCTCAATTTGACTTTCTAGTTCCCTGAGATAAGTGATCAACTCAGAAAGCGTCACCCGTCGTTTTTTCTGAGGAGGCGCACTCCCTCGCCGTCGGATATGATTCTCTAATTTTTGCGGGAGTCTGCGCTGGTAAGTTTTTTCTTCTTCCTCAGAAGCAGCCTCTGACTCTAACTCCTCCTCATCGTTTTCTGCAAGGGCTTCCAAGGTATCCGCTTTGAGAGACACTAACATCGAAGCCCAGAGAAAGGCTTGTCCCGACTGGGGTAAATGGGTCTGATTCTGTTGTTCTAAGTCTTGTAAGAACCGATCAACAACTTTGATCACATCTACATCCCAGGGATCGATTTCTCGGCGTTGGGCGAGATCAATCAAGAGAGTAATGGCTGCATTGGCGGGACTTGCCTCTGCAGCAGATAGATTTCCATTGGAATTCATGATTTCGCTTCAGAAGGGTCTTCAGCTTGAGGTAAGCGTTTTTGTTGCTCTTCTAATTGCATTTTATAGTTTTCAACATCTTGACTCAGGCTTTCCACTTCTTTTTCTTTCTTTTTCAGTTCTCGTTTCTGACCAAAAGTAGAAATTTGACGAGTGAGACGGCTCCAAATACTATATAACCAAGCTAAGGTCGCGCCGATGCCCATGGCTAAAATCAGTTCAATGGACAAAGGGGCTTGTACTTTATACCCCGGCAAAATTTGAATTACTGTTAAATCGGTATTTTCAATACTAAACAGCACTAATGCTAAGCCACTGGTGAAAATCACTACAAAGTTAAGAATACGCATGACAACTCACTCATTTATCAATCTCTGAGAGATATCATGCCAGAAATTGGACGGGTTTGATTGATCGAGAGAATAAATTGACGGGGATTATTTTGCTTCCATCCAGTTTTTCCCAATATTAATCTCTACCTCTAGGGGGATGCTTAAAGGCAAAGCATTTTCCATCGTTTGCTGAATCTGGGGGCGGAGTTCGTCCCATTCCTGGGGCGGAATTTCAAAAACTAATTCATCGTGAACTTGTAGTAATAAATGGCTTTGGTAGGGCTGTAACAGTTCATTGAGTTTGACCATGGCAATTTTGATAATATCTGCACTTGATCCTTGAATGGGGGCGTTCGCTGCTGCGCGGAGGGTTTCACTGTCATCTTTTCCGATTTTGATGTCTTTTAAGTCAATGACGTTGGGATCGCTACCTTGGAATTGATTGAGGGGAGAACCTTGGAAATAAAAATAGCGTCTGCGTCCCAGTATCGTTTCCACATAGCCTTGCGCGATCGCGCGTTTTTTCTGGTTTTCTAAATATTCAAATACCAACGGATAACGGGCTTGGTATTTATCAATAAATTCTTTCCCGCGTTGATAACTGACTCTGGCTTCTCGTGCGAACCGTTGCGCCCCCATACCATAAATGACACCAAAGTTAATGGTTTTTCCCAGTCGTCTTTCTTCATCTGTTACTTCCTCTTTTTCAAATAATAATTGCGCCGTTACCCGATGAACATCTTTTCCCGTTTGATACGCATCCAGTAAGATCGGTTCTTGACTTAAATGGGTGAGAATTCTAAGCTCAATTTGTGAATAGTCAGCAGAGACTAATAACCAATCATCTTCAGGGAGAAATGCCCGTCGAATTTGACGAGAAAAATCAGTGCGAATGGGAATATTTTGCAAATTCGGATTAGAAGAAGATAGTCTTCCTGTGGTGGTAATGGCTTGATTAAAATCGGTATAGATTCGTTGCGTTTCTGGATTCACTAAATTAGGCAACGCATCAACATAAGTCGATTTTAATTTGGATAGGGTACGGTGTTCTAAAATCAGATCAACAATCGGATGATCCCCTTGTAATTTTTCTAAAATAGCATGGTTAGTTGAGTATCCGGTTTTGGTTTTCCGAGATTTCTTTGTATTCAGTTCTAACTTCTCAAATAAAATTTGGCTTAACTGTTTGGGAGAATTTAAGTTAAATGTTTCTCCGGCTAAATTATAGGCTTCGGTTTCAATATGTTTTAACTTATTTCCTAATTCTTGAGAGAGAGTTTGCAGATAAGCCGTATCTATTCTGATTCCCCAATATTCCATTTCGGCTAAAACAGGTTCTAAGGGAATTTCGATTTCTCGGAATATTTGATTAAGTTGACGAATTGCGTTTAATTCTGCTGCTAATAATTGGGTCAGTTGATAAGTGACATACGCATCCATGCCACAATATTTAGCCACTGTTGCCACATCTAAATCAGCAATTGTTCCTTCTTTTGGAATTGCTAATTCTTGATAACTTTGGGTTGATAAGTCCGGTAAATATCGCGCTGCTAACTCACTTAAATTATGATTTCGTTCCGGATGTAAAACATAGCTTGCTAGCATGGTATCAAAAACCACACCAGACAGTTTAATTCCGAAATGGCGTAACATTAAGCGATCAAATTTCGCATTTTGTAGCGTTTTCGGATAACGTTCACTTTCTAAAATTGGTGATAAAGCTGTGGAAATCTCTGTTGCATCTAAAGCAGTGCCGTGCTGATGATTAATCGGAATATAAGCCGTTGCCTTAACTTCACTTCCCCAACAACAGCCAATACCAACTAATTTCGCATCACGGGGTTTTAAAGCCGTCGTTTCGGTATCCCAACTAACGGGAAAATCCGGATCTTGATGTTGTTCTAAAATGGCAATTAATTGATCCAGTTTCTCCTGGGTATCAATAATTTGAGGATCAACCGTGATTAATGTTTCTTGATGCTGTTTTGTTTCCTCTGCACTAAAAAACCAAAGGCTTTCGTCTTCTATCTCTTCTATTATTTCTTGACTGCTATTTCCCCCTAATTGTTCTTGGAGATAGTCTAATTGTTTTAAAAATTGCTTGAGTTCTAGTTTCGCAAGTAAAGGTTTTAAAACTGCAACATTAATTCCTTTTAATTGAAACTCATCCCAACTAATTTCTAACGGAACATCATCTTTAATGGTGGCAAGATAACGGGAATGTTCGGCATCCTCTTTGCCAGTGATTAACCGCTTTTGCATTGCCCCTTTAATTTCATCAATATGGTCATAAATTTGATCGAGAGTGCCATATTGTTGAAGGAGTTTAACCGCTGTTTTTTCTCCAATCCCACTAACGCCCGGAATATTATCAGATTTATCCCCACAAAGGGCTTTATAATCAATGACTTGTTGCGGTTGAATGCCTAAGGTTTCTTCTACTTCTGAGGCTTGATATTCGCGGATGGTTTTCGAGCCTTTTAAAACCGATTTATCTAAATATAAAACACTAATTGCTTCGTTTTCAGCAATGAGTTGAAATAAATCGCGATCACCGGTAATAATTTTCGTCTGGTATCCTTGGCTTTTACCTTGTCTAGCTAGGGTTCCCAAAACATCATCAGCTTCATAACCGGCTGCGGTGACCACCTGTAAATTTAAGGCTGCTAAGATTTCTTGTAGATTGGCTAAATCAGGGATAAAATCATCTGGGGTATCCGCGCGATCGGCTTTATAAGTTTCATCCGCTTCATGGCGAAAGGTCGGTAGCCCTAAATCAAACGCGATCGCGCACGCTTGCGGTTTTTCTGCTTCTAGCACCAATAATAAAGATTTCAGAAAACCAAAACAGATACTGGTGGGTGTCCCATCCGAGGTTTTTAATCCCCCGTCTCGGCTTTTTGCAAAGGCATAGTAAGCCCGAAATGCTAACGAGTGACCATCAACTAATAATAAGATAGGGGAGGAATTAGACATTTTGGTTCTTGGTGCTGAGGATTACGGGTTACGGCTTGGGTTCTAACCAAACAACATGACGCTGATTCGATTTAATTTGATTGGTCTGTTCTTGCAGAATGACCTCACTTTGATAGGGATCAAAATTGCGAGTGAATGCTTGATTCAACTCATCAACACGGGCTTGTGTTTCTTCCACTTCTTGTTGGACTTCTTCCAAGCGCGATTGTTGAGTTTGATAGTTGGGAATGAGTTTATTAATGGCAGTCATCGCAGCGATCGCGAGAACAGTGTTAACTAGGATTTTCGCACTAATTTCTAGGGTTAATCCGCTATAACGAGGTAATTTTCGGCGCGTCGTTTTTTTCCGCCGAGAATGAGTTTTAGGAGAAGCCGTCACTGGTTTACCAGACATAATATGAATAACAAACGTCAGGATAATAGCACTACGCGCCAGGCAATAGGAAACATTAGGTGATAACTAGATTTTAGAGTTTAACCCTGTCCTAACCTGAATACGTACTGCTATAAATACTTAAACCTATGCTAACTGTTGTCTTTGCAAAAAGGAACATTTAACCAACGATTTCTCTAAAAGGACGCGAAAAATCTCCCGTTCAATCAACACTGATAACGGGAGAGTATTCATAATTGACAAGTCTAATTAGGGATTACTGACCTTAGACTTCTGCCGGCGGACATTGACTTAACTCATTGTCTGCATCCATGGGCGCGACTTTCTGGGCATTGTTGTCTCCTCCATGCACTTTTTCATAAAGCACCCCGTGGGTATGACCATTACCGTTGCGAGGCTGAATTACGCCATATCCACCATGATTACGCTGATAAATGACATTGATTTCATTTGTTTCTTGATTACGGAAGACATAAAAGTCATGATCTACAAGCTGAAGTTGCTCTTTCGCCTCCATAATTGTCATCGCAGGCATAGCAAAATATTTCACACGAACCACATCATCCGGAAGTTCGGGAGCGCGATCATCTACTAAGTTTTCATCTACAGGCTGAGGCGCAACAGTTTCCGCTGTTTTTGGGCTATCATGCGTTTTTTTATGTAGATGTTTTTCTTTATATTTACGAAGCTGACGGGCAATTTTATCGGCAACTAAATCAATGCTGGCGTACAAATCTCCGCTTTGTTCTTGCGCTCGAATCACTTTCCCGTTAGCATGAACAGTGACTTCTGCTTTGGTGCGATCACTCACGCGCGAATTAGGGGCGACTGACAAATGTACATCCACTTTTGAGGTGATTTGTTGGAAGTGTTTAACCGCATTTTCAAGTTTTTCTTCAACATAGTTGCGGATGGCTTCAGTCACTTCAATATTGTTGCCCTGGATCAAAAGCTTCATCTTAGCTACTCCATCTTCTAACAGTTTTTAATTGATTAATCTTCTTCCCAAAACTAACTTGGGGTAAGGAGATTATTTTATCTTTAATGACACTAAGCAGGCAATTATGCTTAATTTTTAATTAAGAAATACTTAGTGCATTGTAGTAAGTTTCCGCTTGACTGTTTTTTAAATTTGCTAATAACAGTTTTCCGGAGTTGAGTGGTGGCTAAATACTAAAAAGCATCAACATTTTTCCGTCTCCTTAAACTCTTTCGGATTCAGTTTCGGTTTTGCTTAACTGAAAGGATTTGTTGATGGTAAAGGATGTTTCCTCCGCTTGCTTTTCTTTTATGTCTCTACCCTAACACTTTGTATTCTACTTAACGATCACCTCTGATGTGCTTTTTAACGCTTGTTAACATTTCTTGGTATTATTGAGAAAAATGAAGGGATTTCGTAGTGAATTGAAACGACGTTGTTGTTTAAAAAGACAAGGCATTGTTCCTTATGCTATCGCTTGGGAAGAGCAGAAATTGCTGCATCAGGCTCGTCTGGATCACCCAGATTTAGATGATGTCTTGATTTTACTGGAACATTCCCCCGTTTATACCCTCGGCACGGGATCGACCGAAGCTAACCTCAAATTTGACCCTACACAAAGTTCAATCCCTCTCTATCGCACAGAACGAGGCGGAGAAGTCACTTATCACTGTCCAGGACAACTGGTAGGCTATCCCATTCTTAACTTGCGCTATTATCGCTGTGATTTACATTGGTATTTGCGACAACTCGAAACAGTTTTGATTCGGACTTTAGGCGACTATGGCTTGCATGCAGAACGAGAAACAGGGCTAACTGGAGTTTGGGTAGAGGGGGTAAAAGTGGGCGCGATCGGCATTAAAGCGAAACGCTGGTTGACGATGCACGGTTTTTCTTTAAATGTCTGTCCGGATCTCAGTGGGTTTTCGCAAATTATTCCTTGTGGAATTCGCGATCGCGCGGTGGGAAGTCTGCAACAATTTTGTCCAAACATCACCATCTCTGAAGTCCGCGAAACGCTAATCCGCCATTTTGCTGAAGTTTTCGAGGTAGAACTCTACTCTGAGCAGTGACCAGTGAACAAAGAACAAATGATTAACTCGCTTTCCGCTTGGGTTTTTGCTTTTTAGGTGTTTCTTTTCCTTCAGCAGGGTTGAGGGTGGAACGACCATTACGAGTCACCTTGAGCATTTCTTTCAAATCATGTTCTAAATCCATCAGCATTGAAGCTGCATATTGCTCTGCATCGCGACGTAACTGTTCACATTCGGCTTCTGTTTTTTGACGAAGTTGTTGCATTTCCTCCCAAGTTTCTCGACGAGAGCTTTCACATTCCTGTTGAGTTTGAGTTTGGATTTGTGCTGCTTCTTGACGAGCTTGCTGAACAATACGGGTTTGATTCTTGATCCGCTCCGCTTCTTGGTGTGCTTCTTGTAACAGAGAATGGCGTTCGGCATGAGCCTGTTGTATAATCCTCTGCTTTTCTTCCAAGATGGAATAAGCCTCATCAA
>JAVLCL010000141.1:0-7845 GCA_031580825.1 Halothece sp. Uz-M2-17 | reverse complement strand
GCCTGGGGCTCTGTTGCCTCATATCCACAAGCCAATTTAAATGCTTAACAGCTTACTGGTCACTGATCACTGAAAAGGATGAATTAAAACTATGAACTCTCAAGAGATTATTGCAAGAATTAAACAAGATAGAGAACAGCGATCCGCCTTGCTGGAAAAAATGCAAAACCGCCAAAAAGAAGGTTTAGAAATTGCTCAAAAAAGTGCAAACATCTTAAAAGAAAAATTTGGTGTAAATCGTGTTGTTTTATTTGGTTCTCTGCTGAATCCTGAAACAATGTCTCCTCACTCAGATATCGATCTCGCTGTGTGGGGATTACCCGAAGCCAGTATCTTTCGAGCAGGTTCTATGATTGAAAAAGGACATCAATTTACAATTGATTTAGTAGAAGCAGAAAAAGCGAAACCCCATATTCTCAAAGCAATTGAACAAGGAATAGAGCTTTGAATAATCAAGAAATTATTGATCGAATTGAATAGGAGCTATCAGAATTAGAAGCCGTTGTCAACCAAGTTAATCGTTTTCTAAAAGAACGAGAAATTAGTCAATCAGAAATCTCTCAAGAAGCAATTATTGATGCTATAGCTTTGAGTTTGCATAGTTTTTATACAGGTACAGAAAGAGTGTTTCAAGTAATTGCACGACAAATCGATTATTCTGAACCAAGTGGAGAAAATTGGCATCGACAATTATTAGAACAAATGAGTGTAGAAGTTCCAGATGTACGACCAGCTTTAATTTCTTCTTTCGTTCGTGTAGAGTTAGATGAATTACGTCGTTTTCGTCATGTCGTTCGTAGTATTTATGCTTATAAATTAGACACCAAGCCAGTTTTAGGCTTAGCGAATAAAATGCCAGTTGTTTGGCAAAATTTTAAACAAGAGATTAGACAATATATCAACGGGTTGATGGAGAATGTCAAGTAAAAGACTTTTGAGGAAATGAGAAATAACCAATCACGTTCTGTTAAACGCCCAAGATCAACGCAATTGAGGAGATTATGAGTTTGATGATGAAATTAAATTACTCCCATTCAAGCTAAAGAATTAATTGATCAAGCAGAGGAGTTTTTAGAGTTAGCTTGGTCGAGAATTGGAGCTTTACCCGATGAATTTTAAAGAAGCAATATCTCGATTTTCCAGCGTTGACAAACATCTTGGATGTCGCTGTAAGACACATTAAGCCTCTGACTTAAAATTGATTGCAGGTCTGTTGCTAATAAAGTCATACGCTCCTCTCTAATGTCTCACGATATCGTTGATAACCGCCAAGAAAAACTCGTTGACCAAATCAATCGTATTCTCTCCACGTCTGAATCGGCTCATTTTGCAGTGGGGTATTTCTTCCTCTCAGGATTCACCGCGATCGCGCGGAATCTTAATCATATTAAACAACTTCGCCTCCTCATTGGCAATACCACTAATCAAGAAACATTAGATCAACTTGCAGAAGGCTATAAACGCTTAGAATTAGTTCAAGATACCCTAGAAGAACAAAACTATATTAAACGCAGTTTTCGCCAACATATCGCCACAGAAACCGCCGAAAATATCCGTTCCACTGTAGAATTAATGGATCAGACGAATGAGGGGGAAACCCTGGTTAAAAACCTGATTCAAATGATTGAAGAAGGACGACTCGACGTTCGCATCTACACAAAAGGACGACTGCATGCGAAAGCCTATATTTTTGATTATGGCAAAGTTTATGACCAAAACGGAAACCCCTTAGAACGGAATGAAAACGGAATCGCGATCGCGGGATCATCGAATCTGAGTCTTTCTGGAATTTCTAATAATACTGAACTTAATGTTATCGTCCACGGGAATAACAATCATAGCGCCCTGACGCATTGGTTTAACGAACTTTGGGAAGAAGCGGAAGAGTTCAACGCCAACTTAATGGCGGAAATGCAGCAATCATGGGCAATTGCGCCAACGTCTCCCTATGATATCTATCTGAAAACCTTGTATATGTTAGTCCGAGACAGACTCGAGGAAGAAAACCCAGTTACGCTGCTATCTGATGATGAAATTAGCCAACAACTGGCTGATTTTCAAAAAGTTGCTGTTCAGCAAGCAGTGAAAACGATTCAAGAGTACGGCGGGTGTTTTATTTCTGATGTGGTGGGGTTAGGAAAAAGTTTCATTGGAACTGCAATTATTAAACGGTTTGAACAAATGCAACGCGCCCGTCCTCTCATTATCTGTCCTCGTCCACTGATGGAAATGTGGGAACGCTATAACGAAGTGTATCATCTGAATGCACGGGTGCTATCAATGGGACAACTTACTGAAAGTGAAGACGATGGTGCAAGATGGTTATTAGAGGATTTTCGGTATCGCGATCGCGATTTTGTTCTTATTGATGAAAGTCATAATCTCCGCAACCTAGGAACGCAACGGTATCGAGTTGTGGAAACCTTTCTCGCTTCTGGGAAACAATGTTGTCTCTTAACCGCCACTCCCCGCAACAAAACCGCTTGGGATATTTACAACCAGATTAAACTTTTCCATCAAGACGACCAAACCGATCTCCCCGTTGATCCCCCGAACTTAAAACAATATTTCCAACAGGTGGAAAAAGGAGACCGCCAACTGCAAAATCTTCTCTCTCATATTCTCATCCGTCGCACCCGCAATCATATTTTGCGCTGGTATGGCTATGACGCAGAAACTCACACTCGGGTTGACTCACAAAATTTTCAGCCCTATTTGCAAGGAAAACGACGGGCTTATATTCATGTCGGCGGAAAACATCGCTTTTTCCCGAAACGAGAACTGGAAACGATTGAATATAGCATTGAGGAAACCTATCAGGGATTATATCAGGAAATTCGAGGCTATTTAGGGAAATCTCGCAAGCGTCAGAGGAAAACCCCTGTTAAAGATGAACTGTGTTATGCGCGGTATGGCTTGGGGAATTATGTAGTGAAATCGAAACAGAAACAAGACCCTTATCTCAGTTTACAAAGTGCAGGAACAAACTTACGGGGCTTAATGCGAGTTTTATTATTTAAACGGTTTGAGTCAAGTGTTTATGCGTTTCAACAGACCATTAAAAGATTATTGAAAACTTATGAATATTTTGATCTCGCTTTAAATGAAGGCTTTGTTCCGGCTGGAGAAGAGGCTCAAACTATTCTACATGGGGAAGCCAATGCAGGGGAAGAAACTGATATCTTACAACAATTAAAGCAAGTCTCTGATAAATATCGGATAGAAGATTTTCAGCGCGATCGACTCCACGAACATATCCAACATGATCTGATGTTACTGGGTAAAATTGAAGCCCTAGTTCAACCCATTACCCCAGAAAAAGATACCAAACTACAAACCTTAAAACAAAAACTCAATCAATCACCTTTTCAAACCGGAAAATGTCTGATTTTTACACAATATGCAGACACCGCTCAATATCTCTATGATCATCTTAACGGCACAGGAAAAGAAGTGGAAGTGATTTATAGTAATGATAAAAATAAAGCTCGTATTGTGGGTAGATTTGCCCCCAATGCTAATCCTGAACAAAAATTAAATTCAGGGGAAAAAGAGATTCAGACTCTCATCGCAACCGATGTGCTTGCTGAAGGCTTAAACCTACAAGATGGCAATATTATTATTAATTATGATTTGCATTGGAATCCTGTTAAATTAATTCAACGCTTTGGAAGAATTGATCGTATTGGTAGTGAAAATGATGTCATTTATGGCTATAACTTTCTGCCAGAAACAGGATTAGAGAAAAACCTTAAACTACGAGAAAAACTTCAACATCGCATCCAAGAAATTCACGATACCATTGGCGAAGATGCAGCAATTCTTGATCGCGAAGAACAACTCAATGAAGAAGCAATGTATGCGATCTATGAACAAGAAAGCACACAGTTAAGTCTATTTGAATCCACAGATGAATCTCTTGATCTCAACGAAGCCGAAGAAATCCTGCGTCAGTTGCAACAAGAAGATCCAGAAGAATATGAGCGTATTACTCGTTTACCTCACGGGTTACGATCAAGCCAATTTTCAACCAAAAAAGGAACCTATGTTTTCTGTGAAGCCACTTATCCCAATCGTCCTGAATTAAAAGGATATCAGCAACTTTTCTTACTGGATGAACAAGGGGAAATTATATCTAGAGATGTTCCCTATATTTTAGGACAAATTTATACAAATCCGAATACAAAGCCTTTATCGCTTCCCAAGCATTATAACGCGATCCTTATGAAGATAAAACGACAATTTGAACAAGAACTTCAACATCGCAACGCGGAAAAAGATCATCGCCGTCAATTAACCCAAGGACAACGCTACATTAGCAAAGAACTCAGAGCTTATTATCAAACAGTTTCTGACCCTGATCTGCAACGCAGCATTGATATTTTAGAACAAACCTTTCGCCAACCGATGACCAATGTGTTGCGACGAGAGTTAAATCAAATCAGACGAGAAGGGTTAACTGATGTGGCATTAGTAACACGATTAAAACAACTCTATCATCAACATAATATAGGAGAATGGCGGGATAAAAAACTCGCAAGAGAAGAGAAACCAATTGCAACCATTATTTGTAGTGAAGCCTTGGTTTAATTTAGTTTTTTCACGGGATTTTTTATAAAATAGATTATTTTTCTAAACGGGGCGAACAAGGGATCAGAAAGGGAAACCGGTTAAGATCAAAGTAGAGCGTTTCTGTGGGAGGATAGGGATGACACACTGTATCGTTCTGATTGCTGGGTTTGAATCGTTCAATGCTAATTTATATCGGGAAGCTGCAAAAGTTGCTCAGCAACAATGTCCTGAGTTAGAAATTTTTGTCTTTAGTAATCGTGATTTAGCGAATTCTCCTGAAAAGATAGAAACTGCTTTAAAAGAAGCGCAAGTCTTCTTTGCCAGTTTACTCTTCGATTATGACCAAGTGATGTGGTTGCGAGAACGGATTCAAAATATTCCCATTCGCCTCGTTTTTGAATCAGCATTGGAACTCATGGTGTTGACGAAGGTGGGAACATTTACTCTCAGTGAAAAGCCCAAGGGAATGCCAAAACCGGTTAAATTTATTCTTAGTAAGTTTGGGAATAGTCGGGAAGAGGACAAGCTAGCAGGTTATTTGAGTTTTTTGAAAGTAGGACCGAAGTTGTTGAAGTATCTTCCCGGTCGGAAAGTCCAAGATTTACGCCATTGGCTGACGATTTATAGTTATTGGAATGCGGGGGGTGCAGAAAACGTTGCCACACTGTTTACTTATATCGCGAAAACTTATCTCGATTTACCCGTCGGTGAGATTCCGCCTCCTATAGAAACGCCCAATATGGGTCTGTTACATCCCGATTATGAGGGTTATTTCACTTCCCCTCAAGATTACTTGCAGTGGTATCAGAAGGAGAAACCAGAAGCAACCGATCGCGCTGTAGTTGCGATTCTCCTCTATCGCAAGCACGTCCTCACCCAGCAACCTTACATTCCCCAACTGATTCGCGCCTTTGAAAGTGCAAATCTGTTACCGGTTCCCCTCTTTATTACGGGGGTGGAAGGTCATATCGCGGTCCGAGATTGGCTGACAACCACTTATGAACAGCAGCAGCGGGAATTAGGCAATATTGCCACGCGATCGCTGCGAAAAGAAGCAGTAACCGTAGATGCGATTGTCTCCACTCTTGGTTTCCCGCTAGTGGGGGGTCCTGCTGGGTCTATGGAAGCGGGACGACAAGTAGCAGTCGCCACCCGCATCTTAAACGCCAAAAATGTTCCCTATATCGTCGCGGCACCTCTATTGATTCAAGATATTCACTCTTGGACCAGACAGGGGATTGGTGGGCTGCAAAGTGTGGTCTTGTATGCCTTACCTGAATTAGATGGCGCGATCGAGCCGGTGCCTTTAGGCGGTTTAGTCGGAGATGATATCTATCTGGTTCCCGAACGGGTGAAACGCTTAACTGGACGGGTGAAACAGTGGATTACCTTACGGAAAAAACCTCCGCGCGAGCGCAAACTCGCGATCATCCTCTATGGTTTTCCCCCTGGATATGGGGCAACGGGAACCGCTGCACTGCTAAATGTTCCTCAATCTTTGATGCGCTTATTACGAGAACTGCAAGCACAGGGATACAACGTCGGTGAACTGCCAGAAAGTGGGGAAGCATTAATTCACCAAGTACGAGAAGCAGATGAAGCTTATTCCAGTCAACTCCCGCAAACCTCAAACTTGAGTGCAAGTGGGATTACAACTGTTAACGCAAAAGCCCTCCATAAATGGCTGAAACCCATCCAACGGCGACGGATTGAGAAACAATGGAAATCATTAACCGGGAGTGGGATTCGGACATTAGGGGATCACTTCTTACTGGGCGGTGTCCAGTTGGGGAATATTTGGATTGGCGTGCAACCCCCGTTAGGCTTGTCTGGCGACCCCATGCGTTTAATGTTTGAACGGGATCTTACTCCGCATCCCCAATACGCAGCGTTTTATAAATGGCTACAGGAAGCGTTTCAAGCCGATGCTGTGGTTCATTTCGGGATGCACGGGACTGTAGAATGGTTGCCGGGTTCTCCCTTGGGCAATACCGCTTATTCTTGGCCCGATACCTTGTTGGGAAATCTCCCCCATCTCTATATTTATGCTGCGAATAACCCCTCGGAGTCCATGTTGGCAAAACGGCGAGGCTATGGAGTGTTAATTTCTCATAATGTTCCGCCTTATGGTCGCGCGGGTTTGTATAAAGAACTGGTAACACTACGAGATTTAATCACTGAATATCGCGAAGATCCAGAAAAGAATTTCCCCTTGAAAGAAGCGATTTGTACTAAGGTCGTTGATACGGGGTTAGATGCAGATTGCCCACTCTCTGCGCTACAAGAGCAAAATCTCACCTTTTCTTATGAAACTGTCAGTCAACTGGAACCAGAAGTTTTTGATGATTATCTCAAATCTCTCTATGACTATCTGCAAGTGCTAGAAAATCGTCTCTTCTCTTCGGGATTGCACGTTTTCGGTCAACCTCCGAATTCAGAACAACTGGCAAGTTACTTGCAAGCCTATTTTGATGGGCAATTACCAGAAGATATTTTAGATGCAATCGCGCACGGCGAAACGCCCTCTGATCTTTCTGATGAACCTCTTTTAGAAGAAGCCTTAGAAATTCGCGATCGCCTGAGTCAAACAACGGATGAAATCACTAATTTATTGCGAGGCTTGAATGGCGAATACATTCCCCCTGCGCCTGGTGGCGACTTGTTGCGAGATGGTCTGGGTGTCTTGCCCACAGGGCGCAATATCCATGCCCTTGATCCCTATCGGATGCCCTCTCCTGCTGCTTTTGAACGGGGAAGCGCGATCGCGCAACAAATTATCGATCAACATTTAGCAGAAAATGGCACGTATCCGGAAACGGTTGCCGTGATGTTATGGGGCTTAGATACGATTAAAACCAAAGGGGAATCCCTAGGGATTGTCCTCGGCTTAGTCGGCGCAAAACCGGTGAAAGAAGGCACCGGGCGCATTGTTCGCTATGAGTTAGAACCGTTAGACAGCCTCAATCATCCGCGCATTGATATCTTAGGGAATCTCTCTGGGATTTTCCGCGATAGCTTTGTCAATGTCATTGAATTGTTGGATGATTTATTTCTACGGGCAGCAACCGTAGATGAACCGCGCGATCGAAACTTTATTCGCAAACACGCTTTAGAATTGCAAGCACAAGGCGTGGAAAACCCCTCGGCACGCCTCTTTTCTAATCCTGCTGGCGATTTTGGTTCCCTCGTCAATGATCGCGTTTCCGACAGTAACTGGGATACAGCAGAACAACTTGCCGATACTTGGCAAGGGCGCAATGCCTATAGTTACGG
>JAVLCL010000140.1:0-7845 GCA_031580825.1 Halothece sp. Uz-M2-17 | reverse complement strand
CCTCCCCAAGCCACGGTTTGATATCTTGATCGTAATCCAATTGCCGACTCGCCAAGAATTGGGATTTAATGCGGTCTAATTCTTGACGAGAGCGCGATCGAATCCGGAGGGGGGCACGGAGTTGACGATAGGCTTCTAAGCGTTCCACATCCACCACTAAAGAAGCAACAACAGGGGCTTGCTTCGGAACAAACTGGGCTGCGGTCGGTGCTTTGACTACACCGCCATCTTTATACAGCAGTGGACTTTCCTGTAACAACCAATTCAGACTAACGCCGAATATAGCAAGGAAAATAAGAGAAACCGTAATTAAAGTGAGTAAAAAAGAGCGAAACTTCATTATAAGTCAGCCGTTGATTCTTAACTTTTGTCGCATTCACTATTATTTCAGGAAGCGGGCGTTGCTTTGACCCCTAACTTTAAGAATTCATGCAAAATGTAAGGAGAGCAGAAACATTTGTTTAATTTAAGTAAAAATGGCTGATACTCCTTTTCAACATATCTCAGTAGAAGAACTCGCCCTCGCCCTAGAAACCAAAGGTTCCGATAGGATTCAGTTAATTGATGTGAGAGAACCCCAAGAAGTGGAAACAGCAGCAATCTCCGGTTTTACCAATTTACCTTTAAGTCAATACGAACAATGGGCTCCTCAGATTCATCAGCACTTTGATCCTGAAAAGGAAACCCTTGTGATGTGTCATCACGGCGTTCGTTCCGCTCAAATGTGTTACTGGTTGAATCAACAAGGCTTCAGCAACGTTAAAAACATCATCGGTGGCATTGATGCGTATTCCCTCGCCATTGATTCGTCCATTCCTCGTTATTAAACTTCAACGATGCTTAAAACCATGCGCTTAAAAGAACGTCATCAACATATTCTGTCTGCAACCATTCGTCATTATGTTGCCACAGTCGAACCGGTGAGTTCTAAAACCTTAGTCAATGAATATGATTTTACTGTCAGTTCGGCAACGGTTCGCAATGCGATGGGTTGGTTAGAAAAAGTAGGCTTACTCTATCAACCCCATACGTCTGCTGGACGAATTCCGTCGGACTCTGGATATCGCACTTATGTTGACCAAATTATGCGACCTGACCAAGCCCTGCGGGAACAATTGGATCAGTTATTAAGTAATGCGATTCAAGAAGAAGTGGGTAGTTTAGAAGCCCTGCTGTATGGGGTGGCGGAACTTTTATCCACGCTCAGTGGTTATATGGCAATTATTACGTTTCCCCAACAACAAACCGCTTATTTACGCCACCTGCAACTGGTTCCCCTAGATAATCAGCGCATTATGCTGATTATTATTACTGACTCTTATCAAACTCAATCCGGATTAATCGATCCTCCCCCTCGTATTGCGGAAAAACTAGCAGCAGGAAAAGGGGTGGAAGAAGAACTGGATTTATTATCAAATTTCCTAAATCAAAAATTGCAAGGTCAATCTCTTGCCGAGTTAGCCCAACTCAAAGCTGGGGAATTAGAAGAAGAATGGAAACAAGATGGCGAATTTTTAAAAGAGATTTGCCAACAACTGATTCAACGCTGTCAAACTCGTCCCTCATCGCAGATTTTAGTGCGAGGAATTTCGGAAGTCTTACGCCAACCGGAATTTTCCCAATTACAACAAGTGCAAACACTACTCCATTTATTAGAAGCAGAACAAGATCAACTGTGTTCAGTAATTTTTGATGTAGTGGAAGCAACCACCAATGAAGGAAGAGTGACGGTTAGAATTGGCTCCGAAAACCCCCTGGAACCGATGCAAACCTGTAGCTTGATTTCCGCTAATTACTACCAAGGGGAAGCCCCTAGTGGCAGTGTGGGCTTAATTGGTCCGACACGAATGCTCTATGAGAACGCGATCGCGCTAGTGGAAGTGGCTGCTGATACTCTGTCCCAAGCCCTCACAAAAAATTAATAATTGTTGTCGTCTTGCTGGTTCTCCCCTTCACTGACGGTAAAATTTGAACACAAATCAGATAATAACTTCACATTTTTTAACGGAGTTAGGGAAAGAAACATGGCAGACAATCAACGATCCACAGTGGTGATTACTGGTGCTTCATCGGGGGTCGGTTTATATACCGCGAAAGCACTGGCTGATACCGGTCAATGGGATATCGTCATGGCGTGTCGTGACTTGGAGAAAAGCGAAAAAGCAGCCCAACAAGTCGGAATTCCAAAAGATCGCTATACCGTCATCCCCATTGATCTTGCGAACTTTGATAGTGTTCGTGAATTCGTCAATAACTTTCGTTCCACCGGAAAATCTTTAGATGCCCTGGTGTGTAATGCTGCGGTGTATATGCCCATTCTCAAAGAGCCAAAACGTAACCCTGATGGCTATGAACTGACTGTGGCAACGAACCATCTCGGACATTTTCTCCTTTGTAATTTACTCCTCGAAGACCTAAAACAATCCAATTCTCCTGATCCACGATTGGTCATTCTGGGAACGGTAACCGCGAATCGTAAAGAACTCGGAGGGAAAATTCCGATTCCTGCACCGCCAGATTTAGGAGATCTCAAAGGCTTTGAAGACGGCTTTAAACCTCCAATTTCTATGATTAATGGCAAAAAATTTAAGCCCGGTAAAGCCTATAAAGACAGCAAACTCTGCAACGTGCTGACCATGAAGGAACTACACCGACGTTACCACGAGGCAACCAGAATTACTTTTAGTTCCCTTTATCCCGGTTGTGTTGCCGAAAGTCCGTTATTCCGGAATCACTATTCTCTGTTCCAAAAAATCTTCCCTTGGTTCCAGAAAAAGATCACCGGCGGTTATATCTCCGAAGAAGAAGCCGGAAAACGAGTCGCTGCAGTGGTCAAAGATCCAGACTATAAACAATCCGGTGCCTATTGGAGTTGGGGTAATCGTCAGAAAAAAGACGGTAAATCCTTTGTCCAAGAAATGTCCCCAGAAGCAACCGATCAAGCAAAAGCGCAACGCTTGTGGGAATTAAGTGCAAAATTAGTTGGATTGGAATAACAAACAAAATCGGTTATTGGTTAACAAAAATTAGGCTGGAATTAACCAATAACCGCTAACAAATATCAATGTGGATGCCAAAATAGGTAATTAAGAAGCCTTGAATGGACAAAAAGTGTAATTATGGTGAATCAACCGCAAGCTCGCCCTGGTAATCCTCCCCCACCGCCACCGCCTCGCACCCCCCAAAATCGTCAACAAGAGATTGTTACAGAGGCTTATACTCAGTCGGATGTGACGGAACAAATGCCGACTCAGAAAAAAGGAGCAATGCCTCCACCTCCTCCCCCTGCAACGCCTCAAAAAGCAACCTTTCGACCGAAGCCTAAACCCTCCCCCTCTCGGGGACAACCTACTCTTGCTGAAATTGTGAATAAAGCCAATGAAGAAGGGTTTTCTGATGTTCACTTAGGGGTGGGAGAAGTGCCTCGTTTTCGTAACCGAGGGGAAATGGATTATTCTCATTATCCTGAGACTGACCATAATACCTTCATGAGTTGGTTATATGAAATTCTTACTGAGGAAGAAATCGAGAAGTTTCAGACAACTCTAGAGTTTGATGGGGCGACTCAATATGATTTTGCTCGGGTTCGGATTAATGTATTTGATACCCTCAATGGTCCTGGCATGGTCTTGCGACTGATTCCTTTGAAAATTTTGACGTTGGAACAGTTGAAGTTACCGGCGGTGTTTAAGGATATTTGCCATTATCACAAAGGGATGATTTTGGTAACGGGTCCAACGGGATCTGGTAAGTCAACGACCCTGGCTGCAATGGTGGATTACATTAATAAAGAAATGCCCAAGCATATTATCACCATTGAAGATCCCATTGAGTTTGTGCATAAAAGTCAGAGGGCTTTGATCCGCCAACGGGAAGTGGGAATGCATACTTTAGAATTTGATCACGCCTTAAAAGCCTCTTTACGGGAAGATCCGGATTTAATTCTAATTGGGGAAATGCGCGATCGCGCAACGGTGAATACAGCCCTTAAAGCAGCACAAACCGGTCACGTGGTCATGGGAACATTACACACCAACAGTGCGGTAAAAACCCTAGAACGGATTTTAAGTCTCTATAGTCCAGAAGAACAACCGGCGATGCGGGTTGCCATTGCAGAGTCTTTAGTGTCGGTCATCTCTCAAGGGTTATGTCGAACTACTGATGGCAAACGGGCTGCCTTCCATGACATCATGATTAATACGGAGACTGTGAAAGAGTATATTCGCGATGGCAAATATGATGAAATTAGCGAATTGATGGAAGAAGGGGAGTATGATGGCATGATCACCATGAACAAATCTCTCTTTGAACTCTATCAAGAAGGACGCATCAGCGAAGAAACCGCTCTGGAATGGTCGCCAACACCGAATGAAATGGCGCAAATGCTGCGTGGACGGGTTTAGACACTCAACCATGACCGCTCATCAATCCTACAAAGGTATCGCTTTATTTACCCCAGGGGGAGATTTAATTTATGGATTTGATGCCGATAAAAGTAAACGTTGGCATCTTGATCTGTGTGAAGGCTTAAAGGAATTACTCAATCTTCAAGAATCTCCCCATTTCCTGGTTCCTGCTTATACGGCAACCATGGATCAGTGGCTTGATCCAAAATCGAATCGGATCCAAGTCTCTTGTGAAGTATATCCATTCGTACAACGCTATCAACCGCTCCTAAATGCCATTTTTGGGATTCAAGAGCGATGGACGGTTTTACCATGGCAAGAAGGATATGGCGACCCGAAGATTATCGAAACCTATCGCCAACAATTTCCCCAACTTTGGAATAATTATGATTTAGTCGTTAATTTAGAATCACTGCGATCCCATCTTTCTTTAGGCAACCCTACAGATCAAGCAAGCACCGCTCAACCGGTTGCTGAAGCCCCAACCAACTACATTTTACGTTTATTTGTTTCTGGACACTCCAATAGTACAACGGAAGCCCTGACCACACTCCATCGACTGTTAGAACAAAAACTAAGTAATTCTTATACCTTAAAAGTCGTCGATATTATGAAGCATCCGGAACAGGCGGAGTTGAATCAAGTTTCAGCAACTCCGACTTTAGTGCGACTTTATCCAGAACCGGTGCGACGGATTGTTGGCGAGTGGGATAACGTAGATCGCATCTTACAACTGATTGCTACTCCCTAGTTAGGATTGAGAAATTGCACGACGATAGGCTTTTAATGCTTGCTCATCCCGTCCCTGTTCGAGGAACAAATCACCAATGAGACGATACACTTGCGGGTTGTTCGGCTGTAGCGCGATCGCGCTCTTATAACATTCGGCTGCTGCTTTCACTTGACCTTGTTTGTGGTAAGCCTGACCTAACTTTTGATAAGCATTGGGGTTATCACCTTTCAACTCCACCCATTTCTGCAAATTGACTGCTGCGTCTGCGGGTTGGTTCATTTGTAAATAAGTCTGACCCAAGACATTATAAAACCCTGGATTTTGAGGATTCAGTTCAATTGCTTTTTGATAAGCAGCGATCGCGTCTTCCATTTGTCCAGACTGCTTGAAAGCATCTCCAAGTTTTTTACGCACATTTGGTGGTAAATCCGGTTTAATTTCTAGGGCTTTTTGGTAAGCAGCGATCGCTTCTTTTGGACTTTTTGACTGCAAGTAAGCATCCCCTAAAGTATTATAAAACCCCGGATTTTGAGGATTCAGTTCCACTGCTTGTTCATAGGCGGTAATTGCTGCTTGCATTTGTCCAGACTGCTTGAGAGCATCCCCAAGTTTTTTACGAAGATAAGGCGGTAACTTAGGATTCATTTCAATAGCAGTTTGGTAAGCCGTAATCGCTTCTGTGAAATTGTTCACGCCCAAGTAAGCATCTCCTAAACCATGGTAAGCCTGAGCATTCTTCGGTTTCAGTTCAATGGTTTTTTGATACGCTGCAATTGCCTTTTCAAATTCTTTTCTCGCCAGGTGAATCGATCCTAGTTGATTGAGGGCTGGGGCATGATCCGGATAAATAATTAATATTTGCTCAATTTTGTCAAGGGCTTGATCCAGTTGACCATTTTTCTTCAGTTGGATCGCTGCATCGAAATCAGCTTGGATCTCTGAATTGTCTTGATTAGTAACCATCATTAACCTCGTCATGTCTCCATAATCAATGAGATATTGTTGCTGCTCTCATGATCCACTCAACGCTTCCCTCAGGGATTTTGAGGGTGGGGATTGTCGTGCATCATGTTCAAATTATAAGTCCAGCATCCCTTAATCGTGCTTGAAACTGATCTTCTGTCATTTGAGGTATATGAAGATCTTCGGCTTTCTTTTGTTTCGACCCTCCTTGTTCACCCACTAAAACATAATCAGTTTTGCTGCTGACAGAAGAACTCACTTTCCCCCCACCGCGTTCAATTAATTGTTGGGCTTCACTACGAGTAAAGTTTGTGAGTTTTCCAGTTAAGACAAACTTTTTCCCCGCAAACGGTTGAGAAAGGGGGGTTGGTGTCGATCGCGCTTCTGAAACGTCTGCTTGTAAGTTTAACCCTGCCTCTTGTAATTGCTGAACAAGGGCTTGATTGGCTTCAATTCTCAACCATTGATACACCGATCGCGCGATTTCTTCCCCAATTCCTTCTACTGCTTTTAAGTCTTCCACACTGGCGGTTGTTAATTGTTCCACAGTGGTAAACTTTCCCGCTAAGGTTTCTGCGTTGACTTTTCCCACATAGCGAATCCCTAGACCATATAACACCCGTGACCAAGGTTGGCTTTTCGACTGCGCGATCGCGCTCACTAAATTACTTGCAGATTGTTTTCCCACTCGTTCTAATTGGGTTAATTCCTCAACGCTTAAGTGATATAAATCGGCAACGGATGTTACCAAACCCTGACTCACTAAATTTTCCACCATTTTCTCCCCCAGTCCATTAATATCCATGGCATCGCGAGAGGCAAAATGAACCAAACTTCCCCGTAAAATCGCAGGACAAGAAACATTGACGCAGCGAGTCACGGCTTCTCCTTCTGGGCGTACCAACGGCGATTCACATTCAGGACATTCGGTAGGCATGGTAAACGGCTGCGCGGACTCTGGACGCAACTCTAGCAACACGCGGACAATCTCAGGAATAATATCCCCCGCTTTACGCACAACCACAGTATCGCCCATACGGACATCTAACTCATTGATAAAATCGGTATTATGTAAGGTTGCTCGTTGCACCGTTGTTCCGGCGAGAGAAACCGGTTCAAGATGGGCAAGGGGCGTAACAGCACCGGTGCGTCCGACATTAACTGTAATTTCTTTTAACTTCGTTGGGGCTTCTTCAGCAGGAAACTTCAGCGCGATCGCCCAACGGGGAAATTTCTGAGTAAATCCGAGTTTCTGTTGGAGAACATAAGAATTAATCTTAATGACAACCCCATCCGTTTCATAAGGGAGTTTTTCTCGTTTTTCTTGCCATCGCTGATAATAGTTCCCGACTTCTTTTAAAGAGTGACAAATGGTATGATTGGGATTAACCTTAAACCCCATTTTTTGCAAAAGCTCTAAGGATTCTCCTTGCGTTTGAGGATTAATCGTCGTATTTTCATCAACCACATAAAGGGTATAAGCAAAAAAATCAAGTTGACGTTTTGCCACGACTTTCGGATCAAGTTGTCGTAACGTTCCCGATGTCGCATTCCGTGGATTTGCAAATAGGGCTTCTCCCTTTTCAGCACGCGCTTGATTGATCGTTTCAAAGGTTTTCCGAGGCAGAAAGGCTTCTCCTCTCACCTCCACTCGTGCTGGGGGATTGTCTAAATCTAATCGTAAGGGAATAGTGCGAATGGTTCGGACATTATTGGTAATCTCTTCTCCGGTTTCTCCATCGC
>JAVLCL010000139.1:0-7851 GCA_031580825.1 Halothece sp. Uz-M2-17 | reverse complement strand
TGACTTTTGCCTAGCTAAACCGATAATTAGACTTTTTCAGCAAGCCCTATTTAGACTGAGTCCTGCTGTGGTCACTGAGTCACAGGCTAACCATAAGCCCGAGCAAGCGAACGAAAATGGGGAGAGGGAAAAAACAGAAATTTAGAAGGTACTTTACGAAAGTGAAAACTGCTACATCATAATCTTATACTATACTTAAGTATATATGAATATCGGTGCATATTAATGCTTTTTGTTTAATTACAATCTTTCATTTCAGGAGAACTGGAATATCATCAGGGACAAAACCAATGGTCAAAACCAATGCACCAATCTTATTAAAGATTCTCTCACGAACACGCTGGATTAGCGTCATTCCCGTTTTTACTTCTGTTGCTGCTGCGTTGCTCATGCTGTTGTTGGGGATTAAAGAAACGATCGCTGCTTTCGCGATCGCGTTCCAGCGTGGGACTACTACGATGCCCATTGGCGTGGCAGAAGAAGCAACATTGCGTCTATTAGAGGCACTGGATAATTTTCTGATTGGTCTTGCCTTTCTTTCCTTTGCCTATGGCATCTATGCCCTATTTCTTAACTTGCAAGGGGACGATTTAGACATTCCCCAGTGGTTAAAGATTAAAAATATTGCTGCACTCAAAAAAAGTTTATTAGAGGTACTCCTTGTACTTTTGAGTGTGGTCTTTGTCAAACGCACCTTGGAAGCTGCAACCCCGAGCGAAATTGAGTGGAAAATTATTATTATTCCTTTATCCATTGTCGCGATCGCGCTCAGTACCCGATTTATGTCAGAAGGAGAATCATGAGCGCGACTCCAGTTACTACTCCCAAACCGCAGTCATTTCAAGAACGGTTAGATCAATCTCAGCTTACTCGCCCCATGTGGCTGCTGTGGGCTTTATCGGCAGGACTAATTACCTTAGATGGGTTTGACTTTTTTATTATTGGGGTGGCGCTTCCTTTTCTCAAACGGGACTTCAACTTAAGTTCTGCTCAAATCGGCGCGATCGCGGTGGCAGCTGTAGCCGGCGCTTTGTTAGGTTCACTCACTCTAGGTCCGATTACTGACCGAGTGGGGCGACAACGGATGCTAGTGGTCGATGTGCTGTTGTTTATCATTGCTACAGCCGGAACAATCTGGGCTTGGAATGCCACCGCACTGATTTTCTTTCGCTTTCTAGTAGGGGTGGGCATCGGTGCTGACTATCCCATCAGCGTTTCTTATATTACGGAAAATATCCCGTCTCGGTTGCGGGGACGAATGGTGATTGGGGCGTTTACCTTTCAATCCATTGGATCTCTGCTGGGGGCTTTAACAGGATTAATCACTATCTATTGGTTTCAGACGCTATATCCGGATTCAGCACAACCGGCAATTCAGTCGGCATGGCGTTGGATGCTGGGAGGCGGATTATTCCTAGCGTTCATCGTCGCCTTCCTGCGCTTTAGTTTTCTCCTCGAAAGTCCCCGTTATTACATTGCGCGAGGAGAATATAAGGAAGCCTCTCAATCAGCATCAATCTTGTTGAACGAATCCATTACTGTGACTGCACAGAGCGATCCCCCCCGCTCAGACTTGCCATATAGTGCGCTTTTTTCCCCTCAATACCGCCGGAATACAATTTTGGCTTCTGTACCTTGGTTCCTGCAAGATATTGCTACCTATGGCATTGGTATTTTTACCCCTGCCATCATCGGGATTTTAGCACTGACGGGGGAAGACAGCTTTATGGTCAAGGAAATGGCATCAGCAAAAGGTTCGGCTTTGGTTGATCTGTTTTTGATTGCTGGATTTTTGCTGGCGATCTTACTGGTAGAACGAGTCGGGCGCATCCAGCTGCAAATGGCAGGATTCTTGGGTATGGCAGTGGGATTGGTGATTTTAGCGGTATCGGATTTATTAGTAGGTGGCACTGAATCCAACCTTCCACTGGTATTTTTGGGCTTTTTTATCTTCAACTTAATGATGAATGCTGGTCCCAATGCCACAACCTTTCTCCTTTCTGGGGAAGTTTTTCCCACTTCAATTCGTGCCAGTGGTGCTGGCTTCGCTGCAGCCATTGCTAAAGCTGGGGCTGTTTTTGGAACCTTTGCCCTGCCGATTCTCAACCAAGCTCTTGGCACATTCACTCTGCTGATTCTCTTGTCATTCACTTGTGTCTTGGCAGCAATGATTACTCACTGGTTTCGAGTGGAAACCACTGGACGCTCCTTGGAAGCCGTTAGCGTCGAATCAGTCTCCTCCAGTGTCCATTGATTACGCTTGCTCATTATGAATAATCCTCAAAATTCCTCAGACCAGAATTCCGCATCGAATGAAGAGACTTCTCCCTTTGCTGGATTAAGTAATACTGAACTTGCGTTAACTCGGACTGATCTCGCCAGTGATCGCACCGATCTAGCGAAAGATCGGAATCGTCTTGCCGCGGAACGCACCCTGATGGCTTGGATTCGGACTTCCCTGTCCATGATCAGCTTTGGTTTTGGCATTGATCGCTTTTTTGCCTATTTGAAACAGTCAGAAACAGGAACTGCTGTGAATCAATTAGCAGAAGAACGGGTTTTAGGATTGGGGTTGATTGTCTTGGGGGTAGTTGCGCTAGCTGGAGGAACACTCAACTACTGGCGCGTGCTGAAAAATCTAGAACAACCTCGGTTTAAATATGACTTTACCTCTGATCGTTCCTTTGCCATCACAATCGCGATCGTCCTCGTCTTTATTGGCTTAGCAAGTTACATTCCTTTAATTACTCAAGACATTAGCTTTCAACAACTGATTTCTCCCGATAGCCAAGTTGTCAAAACCCTGATTTCTTTGTCAGTTTTTTTCATCATGCTCTCAATTGGAACTTCTCTATCTGTTCCTAATCTGATCAATTTTTGGCAACAACCGCTCCTAGTCGGGCGCTCACTCCTAGCAACAGTCTTGATTCCCACCCTCCTTCTCAGCATCATTTTTGCAATCTTTCAGCTACCGGACTCGTTTGCTTTAGCCTTGATCTTCCTCATTGCTGCACCTGGTCCTGCTTTACTTACGAGACGGGCTGGGTTAGCCGGTGTTCGGATGGAGTTTGCTGCGAGTCTCCAGACAACATTAGCTCTGCTTGCCATTATCATTGTTCCCCTCATTTTAAGAATCTTCGTGGTTTTGTTTCCCGATCTAAACCTCATGGTGAGCAGTTGGGAGGTTGCGAAGCAAGTGGGACTGATTCAATTTTTGCCATTGGGGCTTGGCGTTGCGATATCAATGATCTGGCAAGATCTAGCCGAAGAGATTACAGCCCTCTTAGCAATGATCGCGAATACGCTGTTTTTTGTGCTGACACTGATTATTTTGATGATCGGGTTGGGGATTGTTCCCACTTTAGGGCTTCCTGTCTTGGTTGTAACGATACTCATTACCGTATTGGGACTCGCGATCGGTCATCTTGTAACTATTGGACAACCTTTAGAGCAACAAGCTGGAATTGCCATTGCGACCATTGCTCGTAATGCTGGACTTGCCATTACTGTTGCCACTTTCAACGGGCTAGTGGAAGTTGTCCCCATTATCATTGGGGTCGTCATTGTCGGAACTTTAGTCGGTCTTCCCTACTCAGTTTGGATGAAGCGCAAGTTGCAATGACTGAATCAAGAGTAAATCTCAACAGAATGGTAGGGTGTGCAATGCCCACACTGGGTTCACGTTACTTCATCTAGACCTCAAAGTCAGCAGTTGGGACGCTTGAATCAATCCTGGGATAGTTGGAAATGAGCAATATCAGATCTCATCTAAAAGATATTCATTGCTAAATTTTATAATTATTAAATAACGCTTTGATGAAATAGACACAATGACATACACCATCAATATCAGAGCCTTTACTGACTCGATCAGCGATCGCGCTTTGGAGCAGTTATGTCGTGAAAATCCGGAACTGAGGTTTGAAACCGATGCTCAAGGAAAATTAATTGTTATGTCACCGACAGGAAGTCTGACAGGAGAGAAAAATGCCGATCTCATCTACCAGCTTCAATCATGGAATCGTCAGACTCAGTTAGGAGTTGTATTTGATTCTTCTACAGGTTTTAAGTTATCTAATGGCGCGACTCGTTCTCCTGATGTCAGTTGGATTACGAGCGAGCGATGGAACAGCCTTAGCGATAGACAAAAAAGAGGTTTTGCACCGATCGACCCCGATTTCGCGATCGAACTATTATCCCCAACTGACGATCTCTCAACCACACAAGCAAAAATGAACGAGTACATGACTTGTGGGGTAAAACTCGGTTGGTTAATTAATCCCGATGCTAAGAAAGTCGAAATTTATCGTGTGGATCTAGATAAAGAGGTAATTAATCATCCGAGTCGTTTGTCTGGTGAGGAGTTATTGCCAGGATTGATTGTCGATTTGGCTAATATTTTCTAGCAAGAACATGACTTCATTATATGACCAAGCTCTGGCAGGAAACTGAGCCACGATTGATTGCTAATACGTTCTAAATTAGTAGCTAAAATCGTGCCTACCTTGGCGAGTAGCAACTAGAAACTTGATATGATTTTCAATCATGATTTAAGTTTTATGATTAAGTAAGTTAAGTCTAAAAAAGGCAAATAAAAATCTATGAAATGTCCTATTTCTATCACTTGCACAATTGACTTTAAGTTATCTTTTGCGTAAAAATCTTAGAAGATGCTAGGTTAGAATTAATTATATAGCGCTACGCGCTAGGCAAATTGCCCTAGTAAGGTATAGGTGAGTTTCAACATTTTGGAATGTCCTAACCTGATTTTGTAGCACTATACAACATTTGTTTTTATTGCAAATGTCAATAATCGGGAAAAGGGCCAAGGAGGAGGGAGAAAAATGTTTTGATAGATAAATTAGAGATCAATAAAAACAGAGAACTAACCTTCTTTAACCTTACCCCAGCGCGTAGCACGATATCAAATGTTTGCCAATCTATGACAATTAATCCTTATCCTCCCGATACTCAGGCTCAACTCGCCCGACAACGTAATTACCTTGCAGCAAACCGCTCCCTACTTTCCTTTACACGCAATAGCTTAACTTTGATCAGTATTGGAATCGGCGTTAAGGAAATTGTGATGACTTTATCACCGAATGATACTTATGCGAACCGATTTGCTTATATTTTGAGCTTATTTTTTCTGGGTTTAGGCAACTTCAATCTGATCGTCGCTTGTTTCGATTACCAACAGGAAATGAAGCGATTACAACAGCCAGAGTACCAGTTTACACCTCGTTCTTCTTTAGGCGCAATAACAGGTTTCGCGATCGTTATCATCAGTTTATTTGCTTTCGGATGGATTGTGATCAGAGTTTTAGATTGAGATCCCCTAAGAATTAACAGGCGCAGCTATTTTTCATTATAAAAATAGGGTAGAAAATATCACAGCAAAACCTAGCAATACAATTCCGACTATCACAATCCAGTTCAGATTATTTATTGATAGAAAGACATAATCTTCTCGTTCAATTGTTTTGATTTCAAGACGATGTTGCACCAATGCAATGATTAATAAAATAATATCTAGACCAATAAAAGTAAGACTGATCGCGTGAGCAACATTTTCCGTAATTAGAGGATTCGCCTCTGGAAATCGTTCTCTCAAACTTTGTGTGATTTGCTCGAAGGCAATGCCAAATCCAATGAGAGCCAAGGAATGACCGATCCAAGAATTAATTGTACGCTCAGCAGCAGCACGATTACGTTCTTTGGCAAGTTCATTCGTTGTCCCTGATGGTTTTTCAGGTTGGGAAACACTCATTACTATAATTTTTATTCAATGTTATATACAGCATTTTTCACTCTCATGAGGGACATTCTAAATTTTTATTCTTGGGTAACTGGTAACTGTCCTCAACAGACTCAGAAACGCTATAATTTATTTTAGATAATATACGCTTAATTTGTATTGATTTTACCAAGGATATTTAATCCATTTTTTTGTAATTACTGATTGATACAAGTCATAATTACTACGAGATACTTTACCAAATTTTTTCTACATTTATTAGACTCACCAAAGAACTAATAACATCTACTAACCCACTTTGTCTCTCAACCGATGAAGAAACACGATACAATAATTTTCCTATTTCTATACTAAATTATGAGTGATGCCGAGAATATTCGCCAAACCCCAAGTCCTGGTACAGAATTAGCAAAGGAGCGTAACCGAGCAGCAGAAGAACGAACCTTAATGGCATGGATTAGGACTTCACTGTCTTTAATTGGTTTCGGTTTTGGTATTGAACGGATTGTTGCTGCAATTTATCAAGCATTAGGAGATACCATCAATCCCGTGCGGTTATCACGTATTCTCGGTTTATCATTTGTTGCCTTAGGCACTTTTGCGATGTTATTTGCAACATTTGATCATAGAAACCAATTACGACGGATTCAACGCAATGATCTCACTTATATTTCACGGCAATCGACCTCGCTGATCGTTGCTTATGTGCTAATTATTTTAGGAACAATTGCTTTCGTTGGCATTTTAATTAGTCCTTTATTGCAGTAATTTTCGGGCTAGCGAGAGACGTTCCATGAAATATCATTTTTTATGGTTTTATTGGCAAAAAAGGTGAGTTTAAAAGCGGAATTTAACTCCCAAAGCGGGACCATGTTGAAATATATCAAGTCCTGAGTCATCTTCGTCATAATTAATATAAGTAAGCCGATAAGTTGCTGTCATAGAAGTATTACCTGAAAAGAGCCAGTCAATGCCAGCATAACTTTCTATGGAAATGTTAGTCCCGATGCCAAAGCCCGAAAAATTAGCCACTGCGAGTACCCCTAAATTATCGGAAAGGTTCCAACGGGCGCGACCGCCAATCATTGGTTCAACTAGGGTGTTTGAGCCACTAAAGTTAAACTCTTGACCGATATTGCTGGTCAGTTCGAGGTCATTGTTGACAAAGTAGAATCGTAATCCCGCGATCGCGTCAAAAATAAACGGACCCAGTTCAAAGTCAGTCTTAGCAGTTTGAAAGGCATCCGTTAATCCCTCATTACCAAAGCGATAGCCAGCAGCTAAATCCAGTTTTGTAAAAGCAGTTTCCGCAGTTGCTTCAATTGTAATCTGAGCCGGAAGTACACCTTGTAAAGCGGGAGGGGTATCAACTCGGGTCGAGTCTGAATCAACACTATTGAAATGATAAGCGTCAATAATAAATCCCCAATGACCCTTCCACCCCTCAAACCGTCCATATAAAGCGAAAGTTAGTGTTTCCAAAATATCCCCAAGGCTGAAATCAACTGGCACTTCTGTATTCCTAACGGTAATATCGCCAGTGGTTTCTAAGGGGAGATAAATGTAAGGTTCTAGGATAAATCGCCAAGGAATTTCATCGCTTGCATTAACGCTTTGCGCCGTTAACTCAGGGGTAATATCTGAGTCTAAATTGTTGGGTAAACTGACGATGATTCCAGATAACTGCGCGATCGCTGCGGAATTTTCAAGACAAGTTTCCTCACTTGTGGGAATGGGAAGCGCGAAATCATCAACATCCGTCTGAATTGACACCCGTGGATCGCCCCACTCATAGACCGAGATCTCCAATAGATAAACCTCGCTTGCTAAACTCTCGTTAATCGTTTCAGCATTAATTAAAAGCCTATGAGATCGATCACAGGCTTGGGCGGGAGGAGAGATAACACTGCTCAATAACAACACACCCAGTGAAATTGAAAATCGTTTCATGCAACTATCCTTTAGAATTTCGTTAACTGATATCAAAAAAGCCTGCTCTCTCCTTGATCCCCCCCCTTGTTAAGGTTGGGGGGATTACAGCAGCACGTATTCAGGTTAGGACAGGGTTAAACTCTAAAATCTAGTTATCGTCT
>JAVLCL010000138.1:0-7895 GCA_031580825.1 Halothece sp. Uz-M2-17 | reverse complement strand
ATATGATGATAAATTTGGTCATCCAGAGTTTATTTTACTCTTGAAAATAAAAGCTGCTTTTAATCAAGGGCTAGGAGAATATAAAGGGATTAAAGACAGTAGTGAAATGGTGAGAGCAGCTTTAGAAGCTCAAGAGAGTTTTTTAAAGGTTGAAGAAACTGAATTTCAATATAGAAGCTATAGTCAGCAACAATTTTATGACAAGATCTTTGAGTTATTGGAAGATCTCGAAAATGATCGGATGACAGAAGACTTTCATGAAACTGTGCAAAACTTAACTGAAAGCACGGCACAAAAGCTAAAAACAGAAGAAGGAGTCCAAGCGATTCGTTCTTATGCTATGACATTACAAAACTTGTCAGCTGAACATCGGCTCGCGTTACGATTACTTTATCTTTTTAAGCGATATGAACTAGCTGATTTTTCTATTCTCAAGAAGATTTCTGAAATTGTGTCCTTTTTTACAAAAGAAGAATTACATAGCTCGAAGCAAATTTTAATTCAAATTAAACTTAACTATGCCATTTTTGAAAAATTAGGTGAAATCATCGGCATTACCGGTAAAAAGAATAACCCCGATACCTATACAAAAATTATTCAGCATATTGCTTTAATGGAAAAACATCAAGATTCATATTTTCAGTTTAAGAGGTTACTTTCTTATCTTAAAGAGTGGAAAGAGCCTTATGAAAATCTTGCTACTCTCCGTGAAGAATATCCTGCCAAGGTGTATAACTTACCAAAAACTTTTCGTCAACCCATCCCAGGACTTGCTATGTATGAGAAATATCAATCGTCTCTCAGCTTGCTTGATGCGGAATAATTAAGAAGCAACGAGCTATATAGTGCTACCCCCTGGAGAAAGGGTAAAGGTAAACCATAAGTTGGTTGGTGGGTTTTATCTGTCCTAACCTGAATGCGTAGCGCTATAAAACCAAAAAAATCTCAGTCTTCCAAGATTTTTCACATTTACTCTCTAAGGTTAGTGAATAGAGCAAGCTAAAGGAGATGTTGGCTTTGGTTTGCTCTCCCTGAGATCTAACTAACCACATTGGAGAAGATCATGAAATACTTATCCATCTTACTGGGAACAGCAACGTCGGCTTTCATGCTGACTCATGAAATGCCAGCCTTTGCTCAACAAAGCCCTGAATCCCAAGCTCCTTCCAATGCCACTGACAATTATGTCATGGAAGTGAATGAAGAGGAACTACAAAGTTTTGCCAGTGCTTATTCTGTAGTCCAAGACATTCAGCGTGAATCTCGGGAAAAGATGGCGCAAGCCATTGAAGAAGAAGGACTCACGATTAAAGAATATAACGAACTCTATCGACAGCAGCCCAGTGAAGGGGGTTCTGAAATGGCAAGTTCTGACCTCAGTGCAGACAAACAACAACAGTTTGAAAAAGCGGATGCTCGGATTGATGAAATTGAACAAGAAGCCCAAACTGCAATTGAAGAAGCCATTACTCAAGAAGGCTTAGCCGTGGAGCGTTTTGAACAAATTGGAATGGCAGTACGACAAAATCCAGAACTGCAACAACAAGTCAAAACTTTCTTAGAAAATTAAATCGACTCATAGTCACACTAATGATATCCATTCTTAATCTTCGTTATTTGGAACATGAATTGCAGTAATCAAGAATCAACTATTGACTGCTATTTTCAAATCCCCGCTATCCAGAATAATACAAACCTAAAACTGTAAGGAGAAAATTATGAAATCTCAACTGATTGCTTTATTACTCGCTAGCTCAATTTTTCCTTTATCTGCTTGTGCTACTGAAACACAACAACCTAACGAATCGGTAACACCAGAAACATCAAATGAAGACTATAGTTTTCCAACCGAAAAATCTTCAGATATGTCTGAAGAAGAAATGAATAAAGAAAGTGATGTTACTGGAGAAACTTCCCCAGAAATGTCTGATGAAACTTCAGACTATGGTGAAGGATCAATGACTGAAGAAAGCGATGTCACCGGAGAAACTTCCCCAGAAATGTCTGATGATTCAGATGAGTTAGAAATGTCTGAAGATGCTGCCGGGGAACTAGATGATAATGAAAAAGAGCCCTCCGAAGAAACAGAGGACTCTTCTAATCAGTAGGATGAGAAAGGGATTCGTTTTTTATCGAATCCCATCTAATCAATTGAACCAACCTTTTCATCACTCAGAATAACACAAAACCTCAATTACTTTTGATCTTGTAGCTTGATGAAGAACATCAAAATAACCTGATGTTCTTCACTCACTGCAAGACTTCTTTCATGTATCTTCAAAAAAGAAGATAAAGTTTAATCTTTTCTGCTAATACTGACTGAGAAATAGCATGAAAATTTTAATTGTTGAAGATGACGAACGCTTAAGCGAAGCCGTTGCAGAAGACTTAAGCGACCAAAATTATACAGTGGAGGTGGCAGGAGATGGTGTAACCGGCTTTGAGCTTGCGAGTACTTTTCATTACGATCTAATTTTGCTGGATATTATGTTGCCCCAACTCGATGGCATTACCTTATGTCAGCGTTTACGTTCTCAGGGGAATACAACCCCAGTTTTAATGTTAACCGCTCGGGATACAACCAGCGATAAAGTGGTGGGTCTAGACGCAGGAGCAGATGATTACTTAGTAAAACCATTTGAATTACAGGAACTTGCTGCTCGCACCCGCGCCCTGTTGCGTCGTCAGCCAACGAATTATGCACCAGCTTTAACTTGGGAAGGGCTAAAACTTGATCCGAACTCTTGTGAAGCAACTTATGAAGAAACTGATTTATCTTTAAGTCCAAAAGAGTATCGTCTTCTAGAAATGTTTCTGCGAGGAGGTCGTCGTGTTTTTAGTCGGAGTCAAATTATTGATCATCTTTGGGCGTTTGAATGTTGTCCGGAAGAAGATACTGTCAGAGCTCATATTAAAGGGTTAAGACAAAAACTCAAAGCTGCTGGTGCCCCCCCTGATTTAATCGAAACAGTTTATGGTTTGGGATATCGTCTCAAGAAAATTTAAGTTTCCTCCTCACTCTCCGGTTAGTGGTTTGCACTGGCGACTCTTGCTGTCTTATCTTGGCGTAATGACAGCGATCCTCGCTGTGTTTGGTAGTGGAACCTATTTGTTTGTTAGCCGTAGTTTTTACCGGCAACTAGATAAAAAATTATTAACTTTAGCACAAGCTGCAACGCCATTTCATGCTCAAGTGCAAGAGAAAGGAAGTCAGTATTTGAATAATGTTGATGAAGTGCCTTGGCGTGATATTTTTAATCGCGATCGTCAAAGTTTGGAATGGTTTGATTCGGAACGAAGGTTGCTAGCAACTCGTGGAGAACTGGCAGTAGAAGCTCTTCCGAAAACAGGACCACAAATGCAACCAATGCCGTCTTCTCCGCATTATGTTCGGTCTTACACAATTTCTGTGTTTCGCGATCGCGCAGCCCAATCGCCTTCGGATCGACCGATTTTAGAAGGGTATATTCGAGCCTCGCAATCCACTGAGGAGTTACAACAGGCTCAACAACAACTGCTGTGGGGATTAATTACAGGGGGAAGTGCTGCTGTCTTTTTATCCGCTGCGGGGGGCGTTTGGTTAACTCACAAGGCTCTCGCTCCTCTGGAAAAAAACCTAAAACAACTGCGACAATTTACCGCCGATGCCTCTCATGAATTGCGCACTCCCCTTGCTGCCATTAAAAGCTCAGTGGAGGTCATGCAAAATCATCCCGAACGGATCCATAGCAAGGATATCAGAAAAATTACTGCCATTGCCAGTGCCACTGACCAAATGGGACATCTGATTGAAAGTTTACTTTTTCTGGCTCGTGCCGATAGTGCAGAAAGTGTACAACTTCCCTCTTGGCACCCAATTTCCTTACAAGAACTGTTAATGGATCTGGTGGCTCTATTTGAGACCACCGCAGAACGATCTGCAATTAAATTAATGACAGAGATCTCCAAAGATGTGGTGGTGATGGGAGACAATAACCAACTCCATCGTTTGTTTGCTAATTTGCTACGAAATGCCTTTCAATACACTCCAGAAGGGGGATCAGTGACAGTGAGCTTGCAACGGTCTTATCGCTTTTGTCAGGTTCGGATTATGGATACAGGGGTTGGTATTACCCCCGATAAACAAGCACTGGTTTTTGAACGGTTTTGGCGGGCGGATCAATCTCGGTCTCAACGTCAACAGGGAACGGGACTGGGGTTGCCCATTGCTCGCGCGATCGCGCAACAACATGGGGGAAAAATCACCCTCACCTCTAAACTCGGTGAAGGCAGTTGTTTTACCGTTTATTTACCTGTTACCGATGCCAACGGGTTTTTCCGCCCGGCTGGTCAATCAAAGTAATGCCCTGATCTTGCAGTTCATCTCGAATGCGATCAGCTTCTGCAAAGTTCTTGGCTTTGCGGGCAGCAGCCCGTTGTTCAAGGAGAGATTCAATTTCTTCATCACTCAGTGTTCCTTCCTCCTTGGGGGCGTTGGTTTCTTCTACAGCAGGTTGCAACCCGAAAACATTGGCTAATTCAGAAAGCGTATGCCATTTCACCGCTAATTCATCCGCAGTCGCTTCAGTTTTTCCTTGATGAACCAGTAAATTGCCTTCTTTCCGTAACTGTTTGGCTAATTCAAATAAAATGGCTAACCCACCGGCAAAATTAAAGTCATCATCCACAATTTCGGCAAAACGTTGCTGAATCTGTTCATCGCTTTGCTGCGGTGGGTTTTCGCCCCAACCTAATTGTTGACCGTAATGATCTTTAAAAAGTAAGCCTTCTTTTAAGGTTTTCCAACCATTTCTTGCTGCGTCTAACCCTTCATCGGTAAAATCAAGGGGTTTGCGATAATGGGCTTGCAAAATAAATAACCGCACGATCATCGGTTCTACTTTATCGAGTAAGTCACGGAGGGTAATAAAATTGCCGAGAGACTTCGACATTTTTTCCCCGTCAATTTTCACCATGCCATTATGTAACCAATAGTTGGCGAGGGGATGTCCGGTTGCAGCTTCCGACTGGGCAATTTCGTTTTCATGATGAGGGAACATTAAGTCACCGCCACCAACATGGATATCAATGGTGTCTCCCAGTTGTTCTTTCACCATTGCAGAACATTCAATATGCCATCCTGGGCGACCTTCTCCCCAAGGTGAGGGATAAGCGGGTTCATTGGGTTTGGCTGCTTTCCAGAGGGCAAAATCAAAGGGATCGTGCTTCTTCGCAGCATCAGGATCGGCTTCTTCCACACGCCCACTTGCCCCGGCTTTTAAGTCTTCTAATTTTCGTCCTGAGAGTTTGCCATATTCCGGAAACTTGCGCACGGAATAATAAACATCTCCGTTAGCGGGGTAAGCATAGCCTTTACTTTCTAATTGGGAAACCAGGCGTTGAATACCATCAAGCGTATGAGTAGCGCGGGGATAAGCATCGGCTTTTTGCACGCCTAAACGTTCCATATCTTCAAAATAGGCTGCAATGAAACGTTCCGAAACGTTTTCCATGGTTACGCCTTCAGCTTGGGCGCGTTTGAGAATCTTATCGTCAATATCCGTGAAGTTCTGGACATACTGCACCTCATAGCCTCGCCACTTTAAATAACGTCGCACCACATCCCAGACTAAACAGGTGCGTCCATGACCTAAATGGCAATAATCATAAACAGTAATGCCACAGCAATACATCCGAATTTTACCGGCTTCAATCGGGGTAAAGGGTTCTTGGCGATGGGTGAGGCTGTTGAAAACGGTTAAGGTCATAGCGTGCTTAAGCAATAATAGGGAAAGTGAAGTTATACGTTATCGTGTTTCAAGTTTATTATGGCAACCGTAAATCCGCAGAGTAACGTTACAGAACAGATGGACGCGCCAAAGTTAGGGTTACCTGTCACTATCATCACAGGTTTTCTTGGCAGTGGCAAGACAACCCTACTCAATCATATTTTAAGTAATAATCAAGGTTTGAAAACAGCCGTTTTAGTCAATGAGTTTGGAGAAATTGGCATTGATAATGAGCTAATTATCCAAAGTGATGACAGTATGGTGGAGTTAAATAATGGTTGTATTTGCTGCACTATCAACACCGACTTAGCAGAAGCCGTTTATAAAGTTTTAGAACGGGAAGAAAAAATTGATTATTTAGTAGTTGAAACAACAGGATTAGCGGATCCGTTACCCGTTGCATTAACGTTTCTGGGGTCAGAATTGCGAGATATGACTCGTTTAGATTCCATTGTAACGGTGGTGGATTGTGCTAACTTTAGCTTGGATTTATTTAACAGTGAAGCTGCTTATAGTCAGATTTCTTATGGCGATATTATTCTCTTAAATAAAACGGATCTGGTTTCGGAAGCCGAGGTGGAAACGTTAGAAAATCGCATTCGTGAAATTAAAGAAGGGGCGAGATTTATTCGCACTAAAAATGCAGAAGTTCCCCTTCCTTTGGTGTTAAGTGTGGGTTTATTTGAGTCGGATCGCTATTTCCAAACGGATGATCATCATGACCATGATCACCATCACGACCATCACGATCATGACCACCATCACCATCATTCCCACCATTTAGAAAATGATGGGTTTAATTCTTTATCGTTTCGCAGCGATCGCGCGTTTTCGATCCGCAAGTTTCAATCGTTTTTAGATAATGATTTACCAGAAAATGTCTTTCGCGCCAAAGGGATTCTCTGGTTTGAAGAAAGTGAACAGCGTCATATCTTCCATCTCAGCGGAAAACGCTTTTCGATTGAGGATGATGAATGGAAGGGCGAACCCAGTAATCAACTGGTGTTAATTGGTCAAAATCTGGATACCGAGAAATTACAAAAACAATTAGAAGACTGTCTGTCTAAAAATTCTCCCACTCGCGGAAAAGGATTTGGCTAAAGACTTTTGAATCACGCGATCGCGCTTGATTTTTTAACTGAAGATAGCGCGATCGTTTTTTCATGTCTAAAATAGGTTTAACCTTATGGGCGAATCTAGTTCGCCCCGACATTCAATTGCCTAAATCCTGATGCTGAAAAAACTATTTGCCACCCTCAGTGGTCTTGCTTTCTCTCTCGCTTTAACCGCACCTGCTGCTGCGGATATCATTCAAAACTCCATTGTTTATACCATTGATGAACAGCCCTTTGAAGGCTACTATGCCATCAATGAAGGATTAGGAAATGACCAACCCATTGTCTTATTAATTCATGATTGGAATGGCATTGGCGAGTATGAAAAACGTCGGGTGCAGATGTTAGCAGAACAAGGCTATGCTGCATTTGCAATTGATTTATATGGTCAAGGAGTGAGACCGGAAACCACAGAAGAATCAGAAGCAGAAAGTAGTAAATTATATCGCGATCGCGCAACGATGCGAAAACGACTTTTTGCGGGTTTACAAGAAGCACAAAACCTACCCAATATTGACGGTTCAAAAGTGGTCGCGATCGGCTATTGTTTCGGTGGAGCATCAGCTTTAGAATTTGCCCGTGCTGGTGCAGAAATTGATGGCTTTGTCAGTTTTCATGGGGGATTAGAAACGCCAGAAAATCAAGATTATCAAGAGGTGCAAGCGCCGATTTTAGTCTTACATGGCTCAGATGATCCAATCGCGCCCATGGAACAAGTTGCAGCCTTAGCGCAAGCAATGAATGAAGCCAATGTTGATTTTGAAATGGAAATTTATGGGGGAGTGCGCCATTCTTTTACCGTTTGGGGGTCAAATAGTGACGCTGCTCGGTACGATGCAACCGCTGATTTAGCATCTTGGGATGCACTGTTAAACTTTCTGGATACTGAATTACGCTAATATCGTTTTTCATAAGCTAAATTATACTGGCGACAGTTAACCTTTCGTAATCATTCCAAGTTAGGGCTTGCTGAAAAAGTCTAATTATCGGTTTAGCTAGGCAAAAGTCAATT
>JAVLCL010000137.1:0-7897 GCA_031580825.1 Halothece sp. Uz-M2-17 | reverse complement strand
GCCTAAATTTGTCAATTCAACATAAATTTGGGCTGCTTCGCGGATCGCTTCTTTAATTACGCGAATGGAAGAAACTTGTGAGCCAATATGAAAATGAAGCAGTTGTAAACAGTCTAATTTGTTATAAGATTTTAGCGTTTCAACGGCTTGTAGAATTTGCCAAATGGTTAAACCAAATTTTGCGCGATCGCCGGTAGAACTGCCCCATCTTCCGGTTCCGCGTGTCCCTAATTTTGCCCGAATTCCAATAACAGGATAAATCGCTAATTCTTCACTAATTGCTTGGATTAATTCTAGTTCTTCTAACTGTTCGACAACAATAATTGTTTCATAGCCTAATCGCCGAGAGAGTAAGGCAGTTTCAATATATTCACGGTCTTTATATCCATTACAAATCAGCAGAGAAGATTGCACTTCTTTCTCACTCATTTGCAGAGGATTTAGGGTTGCTAATGCAATCATTAACTCGGGTTTTGATCCCACTTCTAAGCCTAATTGGTGAGGGGTTCCACAGTCCACTAAGGATTCCACTAAATGACGATGTTGATTGCATTTAATGGGAAAAACACCGCGATAGGTTCCTTGATAGTTGTAGCGAGAAATCGCGCGGTCAAAACAAGCATAAAGTCGTTCCACGCGATCGGCTAAAATTTCAGGAAAGCGGATTAAAATCGGGAGTCCAATATTGCGTTTTCTAAGGGCGGTTACCAGTTCATATAAATCTAAAGATGTCCCGCGATCGCCCTGTGGGGAAACAGTAATATGTCCTGCGCGATTGATGGAAAAATAAGGATCGCCCCAGCCTTGAATTTGATAAGTTTGTTCACTGTCTTCAATTGTCCAACTCTGGGGAGAAGATGAATGATTTTCGGATTCAGTGTTGGTTTCGAGTGAGGAAAAAGACTGGGATTGAACAGACATCGTAAAATTTAACCGTTAGCGACAACAATTTCTGATCTTAGACATTGGATTCTGAAATGGGTAGTCATCAGATGTTACACCTCGTAGGGGTTGCATTGCCCACCCTACTTAGGGCTTGCTGAATTACTACAAAATGAACCACAGAGTCACAGAGAACACAGAGAATGGAAGCACTTGGACTGTTACTTCCAATCTGAGAGATGGTATTACGAATGAATGAGAACTGCTATAGATGGAGGAAATTTATTGAACGCAGAAAACCGAATAATTTGCGTAAGGTATTTTGTAAAAACTTGTTTTTGGCATAATTGCGTTTCTTCAGTTGTAATGCTGCTTTGCTGTTGACTTCCGATAGGGTGGGATAAATATGAATGATTCCGGTTAATGCAGAAATGGGTAACTTATTCTTCATCGCTAAAATGACCTCATGGATCAATTCTCCAGCCGATGAGCCGACGATATGCGCCCCTAAAATTTGTCCTTTGGGGGTGGTGATAAACTTAGCAAAGCCTGCGGTTGTTGCTTCTGCTTGGGCGCGATCAACGTCTGAAAATTCTTGTTTTAAAACTTCTATTTTGTCGCCATATTGTTGTCTGGCTTGGGCTTCCGTTAACCCGACATGGGCGAGTTCAGGATCAGTAAAGGTTGCCCACGGAATGATACGATAGTCTGCTTTTGCGGAGGGGAAAAAGAGGGCATTTTGAATAACAACTGCTGCTTCATAACCTGCAACATGAGTAAATTGATAACCACCAATAACATCACCACAGCCATAAATGCGCTTGTTAGAGGTTTGTAGTTTTTGATTAACAATCACGCCTTTTTCATTATATTCAACCCCTGCTACTTCTAAATTAAGGGAATCAATATTAGGAATACGTCCTGAGGACACTAATATTTCATCAACAATAATTTTTTCGTCTCCCACCCAAAGATGTTTTTTGCCATCAATCACTTCCACTTTTTGCGCCCTTGCATTATTCAGAATCGTGACACCATCTGCTGTCATTTGTTCTTCTACAATTAGGGCAGCTTCTGGGTCTTCTTTCGGGAGAATCTGATCACGGCTGGAAATAATTGTAACTTGTGTTCCTAAGCGATGTAAGGCTTGACCTAATTCACAACCAATAGGACCACCACCAATGACCGCTAAAGAGTCAGGACGGTTTTTTAAGGAAAAAACTTGTTCATTGGTAATAAATCCTGCTTCTGCAATCCCTTCCACTGGGGGAACTTTGGGACGAGATCCCGTAGAAATAACAAACGCACGGGCGGTTAACTCTCGTCCATTGACGGTAAAGGTTTTTTGATCTTGAAATTGACCTTCCCCGAAAATCACTTCAACGCCTAAACTTTCAAATCGTTCTGGGGAATCATGGGGTTGGATGGTACTAATCACCTTTTGCACATGACCCATGGCTTCTGAGAATTGAATATCGGGAGGTGTCGTGTAAACCCCAAAGCGGGAACTGGTTTTGACGGTATGGGCGACTCGCGAAGCATGAATGAGAGATTTACTGGGAACACAACCAAACCAAAGACAATCCCCACCGAGGCGATCTTTCTCCACAAGGGCAACTTTGGCGTTGAGTTGGGCAGCAGCACTGGCGACGACTAATCCCCCAGATCCCCCACCAATAATAACAATATCGTAATCGACTGCCATTGTTCTTTTCTCCGTTATGATTGATCAGGTTAGCTTTATTAGAAACGATAGAACTTAGTCGTTGCTGAGAATGGATTAAATTGATATAGTACGACACGCTGAAGAAAGGGGAAAGCGATAAGGATAGGGGGTGGATTATTTTCAGGTGAGAAGTGTTACTTCGGCGGTGAGCATGGGGAGAGGGAGAGTTGGGGAGACTAGGTGAGGGGGTGAACAAATGGCTAATGACTAATAACCAATAACTAATAACCAATAACAAAATTTATGTCTGTTTATCCGTCCCGTCCTTCTGCCAGTTTTTTATTACAACAAGCTGCGTCTTTACTGTTGTATCAGTCGGTGTTAGCCGATGAAGTCGGACAAGCCTTTCTCGAATTATTACAGAGATTGAAAGAACAGCGCGATCGCGCCCTTTGTCTGCAAGCCTATGGCACTTGGTTTAAAGCCCTCGCAGCCAGTCAGCAAAGTTGGGAAGATTATCTGGTACAACGCATTCTCTACGATGACAATCCTTTTTCGCAACAAGTGCAGTCAACCCCATTAGAAAAATTACCACCAGCATTGGTAAAGGCTGCACAAGTGGATCTCAAATCACTCCAAGAACTCTATCATTGTGGGAGTGATACGCTGAGTCGTTGGGTACAAGCCGGTTGCCAACTCAATCATTCCCTCATTGCTTGGGAAAAAGCGATTGTAACCGATCATTTTCTCCATCAACAAGAAGATTGGCAATCTGTGCTTCCGCAACTGGCGAGTCACTATCAAACCTATGGCTGTGGAAAATTTGCCCAATATCGGGCGTTTACATGGCAACAGGGAGAATTAGTTGGGATTTCTCACCCTGATCCGATAAAAATAACAGAAATTGTCGGTTATGACTGGCAAAAAGAAAAGCTGCTGCAAAATACTCAATTTCTCTTACAAGGTTACTCTGCACTCAATGTTCTTCTCTACGGAAGTCGCGGATCGGGAAAATCCTCATTGGTAAAAGGGTTATTAAATGAATATGCCAAAGATGGATTGCGCTTAGTGGAAGTTCCCAAATCGGAATTAAAGAATTTACCCTTGATTTTAGAACAGGTGCGCGATTTGCCTCAGAAGTTTATTATCTTTGTGGATGATTTGTCCTTTGAAGAAGATGACGACTCGTTTAAGGCGTTAAAAGTGGTGTTAGAAGGAAATATCACCGCGCGATCGCGCAATGTAGTGGTTTATGCGACTTCCAACCGCCGTCACCTGATTCGCGAGTTTTTTGAGGATCGTCCGCGTCCCAGCGATCAAGATGAAGTCCATGCGTGGGATACGGTACAGGAAAAATTATCGTTCAGCGATCGGTTTGGGTTAACCTTAACTTTTGAACCCCCCAACCAAGACCGCTATCTGGAAATTGTCCATCACCTCGCTAAAATCGCCCAAATTCCCCTCTCACAAGAAGATTTAGAATTTAGAGCAAAACAATGGGCAACACGCCATAACGGGCGTTCTGGGCGCAGCGCAAGGCAATTCATTGACTTTTTACAAGGGGAACTCAGCATTTAACCAAAGCGACAAGTCACACGCCCAATAATATGTTCTAATCTGACACTACCAAAACTTCTGCTATCAGTGCTTTCTTGCGGGTTATCTCCTATTAAAAAATAATCTCCTTCTTCGGAAATGGAAGTGACACGCTTAATTAATTGTAAGTTGCTTTCGGTGGGATGATAAGCAACAACAATATCCCCCACTTGTAGCGGTCGAGTCTGATTAATCTTCGGCTCAATTAAAACTTCTTCTTTTGGTTTAAGTAAAGGCAACATTGAATTTCCAGTGACTCGAAACCGCCTCCGTTTTCTGAGTAGCCACAGTAAAAATTCTTTTAAGGTAATATCTGGCAACATTGAGCTTAATTTAAACTACTTCTAATTCAATTGAAGGCTCATATTTTACCGAGAAATTAACGGAGTTGGCAATAAAACAATAGTCATGGGCTTGATGATGTAATTGTTTTGCTAGTTCAATTTTATCTGGAGATTGAATTGTAACCAAAGGTCTGAGAATTACTTCACTAAAATAGCCCTTTCCTTCTGGAGTTTGGATCATGGTTCCCACGGGTTGATCAATATAACCAGTGACAATAATTGATGAATCCGCACAAAAATGTAAGTACCAAAGGAGATGACAAGCCGATAGAGAAGCAACTAATAATTCTTCTGGATTATATAGACTCGGATCTCCTAAAAAAGCTGGATCAGCAGATCCTTGCAAGGTAGGTTTATTATCAATTTTAATTTCATAACATCGCTGATAACCTCGATAATTAGCTGTTCCTTGACCTTGATTTCCCTTCCAAGTAATTTGTGCGGAGTAGTGATGTACTTTTTCTTGTTTCATGATTATCAATCCTCCAATTATAATGATGGGTTAGGTTGAATTGATTGAGCCCAACCCATTTTTGGGAAACTATTGATAATAGCGCTGGTCTAACCACATTCTTACTTCTAATTCTGACGTAAAAGTGGCTTTTAGGTCACGATACGTATCATACACTTCCCAGAATATTTCTCCATGACGATTGGTTTTCTTCCAAACTTTTGGTTCTGGCGGTTGCGTTAAATAACGGACGAAACCCTGCCATAATTGATGTAAAGTAAACTTAAAACTGGATAGTTTCTCTTTTGTTTGAGGATAGGGAATAATTTGATGAGAAACTAAAACTTTTTCATGTAAGACACGACCCCGTTTCATTATTTATTTCTCCTGAAAAGATGTATTTTTTGTTTCTAAATTCACTCTAAAGTCAATTTCGGGAAAGATCAAAAAGTAATCTGCATCTATTCCATGAGTAAAATTGATACTAGCCTAATGTTTAAAGTCTCGTAGGGTTTCTAGGAACGCATAGGTAGCGGGTGTGTGCATCGCATGTTTCCGCATTGCCACATGAATCACACGCTCTAGGGGAATTGGTAAGTGATAAGCGCAAATTGAATCTGGAATGGGTTCTGCAGCTAAGCGAGGAAGAATTGCAGCCCCTAAGCCTTGCTTGACTAAACTAATGATGGTAGAGTCTCCCCGAATTCTATACGCGACTTCTAAAGGGATTTCTTTGTCTTGAATATAAGGATTAATATGTTTAGAACAACTTTGACTATTGGGAAGAATTAACGGAAAACTTGCAAGTTCTTTCCATGTTAGCTTTTCTACCTTTTCAGGAATGACCGTATTGGGAGGAAGCAAAACAATATACTCATCTCTGAGTAATTCAAAGCAATCAAAATCTTGTGGATTCAGTAAATCGCTTAAGCTGATATCAGCACTTCCTTGATGTAAGGCTTGTTCTAATTCGGTCGCTTCTTCATACTCAGCAATACTGACCTTAATGTTTGGAAATTGAGCGCGAAATTGGACTAAAATTTCTGGAATAATGTTTGTTGCAAGACTGCGAAAGGTTGCAATGCAGACACTTCCACCATCTAACCCTTTGGCGTGTTGAGCGGTACTCACAATGTCAGAAATACTGCTAAAAATGGTTTCTGCGTGCTTAACAATTTGTTCTCCTACGGCTGTTAGTTTTGCCCCATGTCGCCCTCGATGCAGCAGTTGCACTCCTAATTCTTCTTCTAAGGACGCGATCGCGTGACTAATTCCTGATTGTGACACATTTAAGTCTAAAGCAGCTTGACTAAAATTTTGATGTTGGGCAACTGCAACCAATGCTCGCAACTGAGAAATTTTAAGATTGGGTAAACTCATATCGCTTCTCACTCTGATCAGACATATGCTTAATTTTTGTCGAAATATTCCATGGAATGTCTTTACATTATTTGTTATTTGTTTGTTTTTTATTGCTGTATTTCCCAAAGAGCAAATCACCAAGAACTAATAACATCCCTGAACTCGCCTTGCCTCTCTACCCACTCAAAAACGTAATCGTGTAAATCTTTATGAAAAAATAAAAATAAATCTATACAAAAACAAGAATAATAGATACTTTTTAATAAAACTAGAGATAAGACCTTAGCAACAAGAATCTTAAGAAAGTATAAATTCAACTCGGATTAAGCCAATGAATGACTTACAAAAATATCAATTTAAATGCACACTCACCTTTGGTGATATTTATGGGCAAATCATCGTTTGGCTCATTGTTATCTTTATTAGTTTAGCCACTGCCCTTGCCTTGTGGAGTAGTGAACGGCAAATTTATGCCTTAGCAACGGTTGGACTCATTCTCGTCCTTTCTCTTCCCTTCTTACTCTTTGCCTTTGTCACCACTCTCTTTAACCATATTCAAGTTACGCCATTAGAAGAACACGCAACTAGCAAAAAACGGAGTCAGCCCCCAGAAAGCGGGAAAAAAGCAGCAACCTCGGCAAGTTAAATTTAATCATTACTTTAGCTTGAACTCATAAGGGATTAATCATAGTTGTTTAAAGTTTGGCTAGGAAGACAACATCAGTAGCAATCAAAAAGCAAAACTAAATTTGGTCTTAAAGTTAGAAGGCTGTTGGACAATGTCTCTTTATGATTGTAGGTAGGAAATCTCTTAGCAATTACAATCCTCCATAACTGCGTTGAACGCAATCCAAGGAAAAAACTATGGTTAATCCCGCGCAATCTCCCAGCTTAGACCGAGATTGCACCACTCTATCTCGTCATGTTTTACAAGAACTCCAGAGCTTTTCCGCAGATGCACAAGATTTGAGCGCGATCATGAACCGCCTTGCTTTGGCGGGTAAACTGATTTCACGTCGATTGAGTCGTGCAGGAATTGTGGAAGGAGTTTTAGGTTTTACCGGAGAGACAAATGTCCAAGGCGAATCTGTCAAACGAATGGATGTTTATGCCAATGATGTCTTTATCTCCGTGTTTAAGCAAAGTGGGTTAGTCTGTCGCCTTGCTTCTGAGGAAATGGATACCCCTTACTATATTCCTGAAAATTGCCCGATTGGACGCTATACCCTGCTCTTTGATCCCATTGATGGCTCCTCCAATATTGATACCAATCTGAGTGTCGGTTCCATTTTCTCCATTCGTCAGCAAGAAGGAGATGATGCCGATCAAAGTGCCAGTGACTTGTTACAAAACGGACATAAACAAATTGCAGCAGGTTATATCCTATATGGGGCAAGTACGAAACTGGTCTATTCCCTCGGCAACGGGGTTCATTCTTTTACACTCGATCCCAGCTTAGGAGAATTTATTCTTGCTGAAGAAAATATGCAAATCCCAGAATCGGGGTCTGTGTATAGCGTTAATGAAGGAAACTTCTGGCAATGGGAAGAGCCGATCCGTGACTATGTACGCTATGTGCATCGTCAGCACGGCTAT
>JAVLCL010000136.1:6955-7907 GCA_031580825.1 Halothece sp. Uz-M2-17 | reverse complement strand
TTAACCTTCTTCACAGTTGCGGGACAGTGGCAGACTTTCACTGCGCTTTCCCCGTTTCCTCTAGCGACTGTTCCCCGCTAGAACCGATAACCCTGCTAATCATACCAATTCAACTGCATCCTGACAAATGACCCTAATTAGTTGCCGTTTTAGGTCACCATGAGCATATTCTAGAGTATGCAATGCCCACCCTATCACTAATTGCTAGCATAAAGTTAAACAGATCGACTTAATTTTTTGATTAACCAATCTCGTTTGTCAATTTCACTTAAACTTAAATAGTCCTCTAATGTCCAATGTTGAGTAATTAGATCGACCACTTGATAAAACTCTTCCTCACACTCTTTTTTAAACGATTCTGGACTATGAAATAGATGCTTGATTCTTTTATTAGACAGACGCGATAGGAATTTAATTGTTAAATAATAAGGGGTTTTGATTTTACACAAATATTGATTCTGATCTCGAATCACATATCCTTCAATTTCAACTTTATTACTGATGTTTAAGACTTCGGCTAAAGGAGATTGAAAATGTTTTGGTCTAGGAATCTCAAGTTTATTTCCTAATTCGTCTAGTTCTTCTTCTGTGAAACAATAACCTGATATTTTTTCTCGACAACCAATTAAATAAATGCCATAGTCTTCTGAGGGAATCGGATGCGGATCATCAGGATGAATGACTTCAAACAGTAAAGTTTGATTTTTGTCTAATAAATATTTAATTAGTGATCCGTAATGAGGTTGACTCATCTGTTTCCCCATATCCACATGAGTACCACTAAGAGAACCGGTGGTACTATATAATAACCCTTCTTGGTAAGGATGCTTAGTAATTGCAATCAGAAATCCATTGATTTTTTCCGATGCGGTAATGATTTTATCGAGGGGAGGATAGGTTTTATTTTCACCATAATTAAAAATTTTATCAAAGGGTCTTTGAACAATCTCAC